>CAZIZA010000047.1:0-17341 GCA_964543555.1 uncultured Pseudomonas sp. | reverse complement strand
AGAAGAGGGTCATCAGCATCAGCGCCGCCCGTTCGAACACCGCCAACAACATCATTTGATTCTCAAGCATCTGCGCCCCCTTGCGGCAACCCGACCGATCACCATAACCCTGACCAATAAATCGGGGCCGGATAAACCAGCCCCTGTGACATCATGTGTTGGCACAATAAAGTTTGTACAATAAATAAATTTGGAACAATAAAGTTTGTACACTATTTTTAGCCGTAGGAAACAGTTCGTTCTATACGCAAAGGCTTGTCAGCGTTGGTATCCCAGCGTTAAGTGACTTCCTTGTTCCATTGCTCTCCGACCCCCAAAGGGGCCTGAGCCCCAATAATCACTTTTCAGCTTTCCTAACGCATAGCTCAGGCTCTCTGACATAGGTCACATATTTGCCACTCGGCGTTGTTTTGGATAGGACCCTGCAGTACGTGTACCCCTGATCAGCGAGCTGACTTTTGAGTTTTTGATACCCAATAAAGCCTGATACCGCCCCGGCGGCCAGGAAAACGATCATAACCATATTGGCTACGGTCATCCTTCGGCCCGTCAGTATGTCGCTAATCAAAATGCCTCTTAGTAGACAAACAGGCGAGGTGACGAGCAGCACCAGCAAAACGCCAACAAGGCCTACCGGCGCCCATAGAGTGTGAAGTCCGATCTTCACAACCCCCTCGCCAGCTTGCAGAGCGAAGTAGGGCTTGAGTGCGGCTGCAGAGATAAACCACCATGCCCATAGCGCAAACAGGGTTAGAGCAACGATCGCGACTGACAGCTTGAGCCTATTCTGTTGTTGCACTGTTGAGAACCCCCACCACCTTATCGAATACCTCCCATTCTGAGAACGCTAGGTCAATGATCACATAGGTGGCTATCACAAGAATTGGCTTGCATACAGCAGATAGTGAAGTCTTTTTAAGTTGTTGATTTTTAACCCGCCTGGATATAAAAGGAAGTAAATCAGCAGAATCGACCTTAGGGAAGGCTCGCTTTACCACGATCCGAAAACGTTGCAATAGCCATACATGGAAACTCAATGATCTTATTTTGCGGTGACCCCCATGGGGAATTCGGCCACATTATCCAATGTGTGCAGCAGGAGCGGCCAGCAGCAGTAATCATATTGGGAGATTTGTGCCTATCACTGGGGTTCGAGCAAACATTCTCGCCCATACTGGATCTAACAAGTATTTGGTTTATCCATGGGAACCATGACACAGATGATATGTGTTATTACGACCATCTTTTTTCATGTCCAGAACGTAATTTGCACGGACGTGTTGTTGAGATTGATGGACTCAAAATTGCTGGCCTTGGTGGCATCTTTAGGCGCCAAATATGGTATCCTCCTGAACAACCAAGGTGTATCACCCGTCAGGATTTCATAGCTCATTGTGGGAAAGGAAACCTGTGGCGAAATGGTCTTCCACGAAAGCATCGAAGTTCGATCTTTCCCGAAGACATTCAATTATTAAAAGGACTTAACGCCGATATTCTTGTTAGCCATGAAGCTCCTCATAAACACCCTCATGGATTTCATGTCATCGATGAATTATCTAATTCTCTTGGAGCAAAAAAAATCATTCATGGACATCACCACGATGCTTATAGCTATGAGTCTCAGAGTTATTTCAATGTAGGTTTTCGCTCTATTTTAAAATTTTAAAGCGGCCATATTACAACATGTTGAATAACGAGGGGGGGGTATGCTCCATTAATTACCATAAAGAGAAATACATTAACAAACGTTCTTGCTCATCATCCTTTAGGCTAACTTTATGCGAAGGCCTTGCTACTTCCAGTCCACGTCCTCTTCCACATAATATGTGCTGAATATATTCAATGGTTTCGCTATACCGTAGCATTCCTGATAACTCTAGTAGACTAGCCCCATGCTTAAAGCAATTATCGTATAAGTTCCACTCATGTTTGAAAAAAGAAAATCCTTTTTCGTATATTTGCTCCTCAATACATGCAGGACAAAAACGAATAGGAATCACTCTCCCAGGAAATTCAAATTTAGACTGAAAATAAAATAAATTGGAAATGTCATGTCGGTGACTAACTAAGTGACTAAACCCTCTATTCTCCATGTTCCGCTTCACCAATTTAATTTTCATTAAAATATTACACGTTGATTTAAGATGCTCAAATTGATAATGGGCACAATCCGGAATTAATGGTTTGGGTTTCCAACCACCATATTGAGCCACTACAGTTGATAAGTCCCTGAACCCTATAGCCATTAAGACCCTGAATAAATACCCATTTAAATATTCATTTGTCTGTGGTGTAAATCCAATACTTTTCACTTTATTTTCTCTGTATATCTCAAAAGGAATGAAGTTCAATAGCCTATATATCACCACCAAAATACGTTCTCAGAACCTTTCGGCATGGTTTGGTAACTAACATAAAAAGAAGGGCGCGAAGGTATGCCTGCACAACAAAGCCTCAACCCCTTCTTGGGCAGACGCGGATACGTGAGCCAGGTCTGTTGTTGTCAGGAATGACGCACGAGATGAACTAACCAAGCAGCCGTTGCGCAAATTCGCCTGCCTGGCAGGGGGTTTACAACCATGAGCGCCAGATATGACACTAGGCAGCTAGAAACATCCGAACAGCCAAATCCATATTCCCGACAGACAAGTTATAGAGTTTGCCACTCAGTGTCTCTGCGAGGTAACAGTCACCGGCAGGGGGCTTGACGTAGACAACTCAGCAGGGATGATACTCATCGCTGTTTCCTTATTTCGCCGGGAGGCTAAACAATGCCGACACATCTACTTCGGATGCCTTCGCAGCAATCAGGCGGACGGTTCGGGCCTGCAATGCAGTATGTCCATTAACTTTGACGACATTGAACTGGGAGGCTGGAATATTAAAAACCTTTTCCATTCTACTCTTAAAATATTCACTACCAGCCTCTGGGACAACAATATCTATTCTACGGCCTGGGTGGCAGCGTAGAATATCATTGAAATGCTCGTCCGCATTATTGAAGGAGTATCCAACCACAACAATATGCTTGGCCTCATTGACCCACTGCGATGCCTGTGACCATAACTCTATGTATTTGTGTGACAAAATTGGTTTCAATCGCAAAGGTGGCACTAGAGCAGGAATTACGTGACGCTGCTGTCGAAAGTCCTCGTGCATCACGTCAACATTAGGCGCGATGGTTTCCCTGATGAATGTGGCTGGGTCGCATTCCAAAATATTTTCGATGGGTAGTAAATCACGAGTGTCCATCCTAACATATTCAGCCAACCCGCCGTGGAAATATATTACTTGCTCAGTACCAAGCTGATTTTTCAGGAACGCGGTATAGTTCAGAGTCAATGCCCTAACTGTATCAGGGAGCGCCCCATAAAACGGCAAACTGGCCTCTGCATATGTGGACAGAACTTCTTTCTGTTTTGCAACTAGATATGCCCAAAGAGCCCATGAAATGTAGATATAGTTTTTAATATCTGCAGGCTTTTCGTTGTAAAAACCAAGAAATTTTTCCACGAGTAGTGTTTCAATATTCAGCATATCAGCACCGAGGGCACTCGCTACTGCATGGTGTTCACCGCTAAGGCCCATCTTGAGCGTACGCTTCAGTACGGTTTTAAATGTATCAGAAAGCGACAATTTGTGAATATCCAGAATAGAGTCGCTATCGATCAGGTCATCCGCATCCTTGGGAAAAACTATACGAATCAGAGCTTCTGTTTCGTCATCCAGATAACTCTGCTCAGCAATAGTTGCCAGCTTCTCGAACAGCCGGACAATTAGCTCCCCATGCTTGCGAATAGCGTCTTGGTCTGGCGGTAGATCGACGATGGCATCACGAACACGCTGCACCATGGCTTTTTGCTCATGGGTTTCTCGTGTGGCGATCTTGTCAACTGCGCGAGCAATCATGTTGTTGAAGCTGAATCTAAGCCCAGGCAGCATTGTCCGTAGCACTTCATCAACTGCCTTGCCTGGCCCTTCAAGATAGCGGGATACATCCGCCAGCAAAGTATTGGCCAGTGGGAAATCGATACCTTGTGTACGATCCACACCGGCACCAAGAATTAGCAAATTGTCACTCATAGAATCCTTTCCAATCACATCCATTTAAGTCCCCTCAATTAACCTTTACCGCCCTCGCTTTGTCCAACTTGCGGTGCAGCATGGAAAGCAGAGTAAAATAATCGGCGGCATCGTCTTCCCCTTGCCAGAGGATTTTTGGTTCGTGTGCCGTTGGGTTACGGATTGCTGCAAATGCGCCTTTCAGCAGCAGCGCGAATCCTTTGTGTTCTGAGCGCTCAGTTTCAGTACGCAGTGCATTGATCCATATAAGCGGCTGGCTCTCGGCAAAGCACTTATCGATCAATGCTGCACCATCAAGGTGTAACCCCGTCATATCTCGGATGCGCTGAGCGATGCTTTTAGCTGCCTCGAACACCGCGTGGAAATAGTTCTCCTGCATCAGCTCCGCACGACAATAACGCAGTATTTCCGGATGAATTTCACGCCCCCGCAGACGAGCCGTTACGTTGTCGGCTCGCCGCTTGGCATCTGTGATCGTAACTGCGGCATCAACACGTCTGAATTGGCCGTCCTCGCCAAGATACAATCCATCAAATACGAGTACTTTGTTCAGCGAGCTGCGTGCAGACTCGTAACGCCCTTGGTCACAGACATGTCGGCCAGGCGTCATAACAGCCATGATGAAGGCTGCCACATTGCTACCACAGCGATCAGCCTGTTGCCGCGCCAGCAGACTGACGTGAATGCGCCGCCACTTGGTAGATTGACCAGAAACATCCGCAAGCCCTAATGATGCAAAAAACTGATCAAGCTGAGTACCAGTGACCAGTTCGCCCAACGTGCGTGCTATAGGCTCGAAGTGGTCAACGTTGAATATGGGAAACGCAGCCATGTCAGTCCTCCACCTTTTTCTGCAGCTCGTACACTAGCGCCTCCACCTCATCATTGAACGGGCTGTCACCAAACTCGCTCATATCACAGGTGAGACACGCCTCAATGTCCTTGCGCGACAGATAATGCTTGAGCAGGAAATTCATCTCGACGTGATCTTTACTGTCGGCGATCTCACGCTCTTCAGGATTCGCGCTATCACGCAAGAACTGCAACATGCAAATGTGAAGCACGGTCTTCATGTGAATCTGAATGCCGCGAATCTGTTGCATGACCTCTTCGATTCGCTTGTCTGCTGCTTCCTGATCGCTGAAGAAGATATTACCGTTAGGGTGGGCAATCTCGTTACGCTGATCCACCAACTTCTGAAACTTGCCGATGTGTTGGTTCTCACACCCAGCCAAACGTAGAAATTTGAAGATACTACGCTCGTTAACTTCACTGAAAGTAAAGGGTGAGCTTGCGGTTAGCAGCTCCTTTTCTTTTTGTTGAAACAGAACTGCATGCGTAAAGGCCTCCGGTTTAGCCTGCTTGATCTGCCACACTGAAAAATACACGTAGCTCATGTAAAGCATGTGGAAAGCAAGCATCGCAAACTGATACTTGCCCGCCTCGTAGTTACTCTGGAAGGCTTCCCATACAAAGATAATGTAATCGGCTTCGCCCTCCGATGGGTAGGACAGCGGCAGATAGTCGTGGACTTCAAGTGCAGTGTCCATGTTCAGTGTGCCCAGATCCGATCAATCACCGCCTTAATCTTGGCCTCGAAGCGTGCGATCAGTTCCTTGTTGGCATTGATAAGCGATTGCTCTGTTGTTATTTCTTCAGCAATCTTCCGTTGAATCTCGGGTGTGGGCAGCGGAATTTTTGTGCCCCGAATAAGGCTTGCATTCAAATTACTCTGATTTCCACCTCTGGCGTCGCTGATCCTCCTCAACTCCTCATACTTCGAAGCCAAAACGTGAAAAAGATAATCTCGATCGATAGAGGAGTTAGCCTTTGGAATAATTGCCGCGCATGCTTGATTGATCGTTGCATCGATACCGAGAATGGCTACTTTTCCACGTGTAATACCTTGCCCATACATTGCCATTAGTATGGTACCAGCAGGAACCATTCGAGTAGATGAGTTCATCATCCCAGCTTCAGTAATGCATTCATCCGCCTCAAAAATCCAACCAAAATCAATCTGCCCCGTTTTGATCCACGGAATATCTCCTCCCCAAAAACTTGGCTCAGATCTGTCCGGTGTTCCTCCAGACTTCACATCACAAACGTCACCAAGATCTACCAATGGAAAATCCGGATTCACTCCAATATGAGGTTTATAACTACTCACCACTTGGCGCGCACCATCAATGATCTTCTGGTACCCCTCTATTTCTTCCACGATTGCATGCTGAATACTGAGCGGAGGAAGGGGAATCGTCTTTCGCTTTAGATCGGTAAAATGCCGTTTGTAACCACCGGTCTCAAGAGGATGGGTTCTCAAAAAATGAAATAGAAACTCTGGCATCAGATCGTTAGCTGTTTTAATAATTTTTATTCCGTCAGCACCCTGAGCAAATGGCTGGCGAGCAAGTTTGACAGCACATGTATGGTCACCAAAGATAACTAGCGGCTTGTCTGGATAGATGATCGCCGCAGGTTCGTTCGTCCAGCCTGCTATTTCTTTTTGGGACTGGTCAATGATTGGATATCGACCAGCTTGTAGATAGCTATCCTTTTGGAGCTTCACCGGTGGGGAAATAGTGTCGATCACAGCCCCAAGCTCCACCTGCTTGTACTGCGATAGAATGATGTCAGCTTGCACATATCGATCAGCACTAAGATTCCATTCCCCGTTATCAACAATTTGCTTTCGTTCCACCGCCTGCGCCAGCACACAGCTTTCAACCCCGTTGGGAACAGCAAAGAAATCTTCTAGGACCTTCTCAGCCAGCGGCAGGTCATCCTGAGCAATAGGTCGTCGTTGGGCCCCCAAAGCAAAACCATCGTTGCCTACCTTTACAAACAAAACCTTATCGGTCTGTTTGGCTAGACGCTTATCGAGAATCAGGATGGAAGTTTTGACACCGCTGTAGGGCTGAAACACGCCGGTAGGCAACGAGACGACAGCCACCAGTGAGTTCTGCACTAGGTTTTTGCGCAAGGCTTTATAGGCCGTGCCGCTCTGAAAAATGATGCCTTCCGGCACAATGATGCCGGCACGGCCGTTGGGACTCAGATGCTCGTGGATGTAATCGACGAACAGCACTTCAGATCGAGTAGCCTGAATAGAAAAGCGCTTGTGCGGCTTGATGCCCCCTTTCGGTGACATAAAGGGTGGATTGGCAAGAATCACGTCTGCATGTTCGTTCCACTTGTCCTCGCTAGTGAGCGTGTCGTACTCATCCACGTGCGGATCACTGAAGCCATGCAGATAGAGATTCACCAATGATAAGCGAACCATGTCCGGTGAAATGTCGTAGCCGTGGATATTTGCAGCCAACTTGTTGCGCTCATCCGGTGTGAGCTTGTCACCCGGTTTGTGCTCTTGGTTATGAGCCAAGATGTGTTTCCAGGCAGAGATCAGAAAGCCTGCCGTACCGCAAGCAGGGTCAAGGATGCGCTCATGCTTCTGTGGGTTGATTACCCGGACGATGAAATCAATGATGTGACGGGGCGTGCGGAACTGGCCAGCGCCCCCCTGACTGCCCAGCACTGACAACAGGTATTCAAAGGCGTCGCCCAATCGCTCGGAATGGTCGTAGGAGAAGCTATCGATTTCCTTCAGAAACGCTTTGAGCGTTTCGGGATCACGGTAGGGTAAGTAGGCATTTTTAAAGATATCGCGGAACAAGGCGGGCAGATGCGTATTCTCGGTCATCTTGCCGATAGCCTCGGAGTAGAGGTTCAGGGTGTCTTGGCCGCCCATACTAGGTGCCAGCAACTTGCTCCAGCTGTATTTCTCAAAACCATTGACGAAGAAGCTGCACTTCCCGCCGAACTCTTCGGACTGAGCATCCATGTCGTCCATGAACTTGTAGATGAGCGCAATGGTGATCTGTTCGACCTGACTTTTGGGGTCAGGTACCTTGCCGACGAGAATGTCGCGGCAGGAGTCAATACGGCGTTTGGTGTCGGTATCCAGCATGGTGTTGTTCTTCTCGTTTGGCCACCTTCAGGCGGCCTCAAAGTGGCTTACATAAATTGGTTCAATGGTACGTAGTCTTTGACGTACTCTGGTATGCCTTCGCGCCACTCGGGAGGCACAGCGCGCAGGTCACCCACACCGAAGGCCGGGTTAACATTCAGCTCGCCAAAGCGCTTGTCGTCGATGATGGCGCGCAGGGCGGCATCCGTGGCATACGCCTTAAAGAAGTACTTCATAGCAAGCACTGCCGCGCCTTGGTCTTCGGTCAGCTTGCTCTGGCTCGCGAGCAAGAACTCCTGAAATTCGTCCTCCAGCAGCTCATTCTTGCTCTTGAAGTACGGGATCAGGCCGAAGATTTTTTGCAGGATTTCCTTCAGGCTCAAGCGCCGATCCACACCGGCGGCACGACGCAGCTTGTCGAGATTGAAGTACTCATTAGGCTTATCGAACAAATGGCTAACCACATATTCAACGGCTTGTCCCCACTGATCTTTTTCAACTTGCTGCTTTAACGTAGGGTCCGACTTGACCTGATCCTCGAATTTTTCGAAGAACATTCGGTCGATTTTCATGCCTTCATGACCAATTTGCTGCTCGACCACATGGAAAATGGCATCTGTACCAGTGTGCACATACAACTCACTCGTTGCCGGTGGAGAGTCGCCCCCTTGACCGTCCCCCTCGCTGCAGCGTGCCGGTAGCTTGATCACTTCGTCGTAGTTGAACTTTTCCTCGAAGTATTCGCAGTTCGCAAAGAAGTCGAAGAACTTGAAGCAGGCCTTTTCGGGTTCGTTGATCAGCGGCTTCAGATCCTCATCAAACAGCAGATCTAAGAAGTTGTGCTTGCGTGTGCCTCGACCCTTGATCTGCACGAAATCGGACGGTGAGTACACTGGACGCATCAACGCCAAGTTCAAGATGTCCGGGCAATCGTAACCTGTGGTCATCATACCCACTGTGATACAAACACGCGCCTTGCTGGTTTTGTACAGCCCATTGAAGTTAGCCGAGCCCAGCAGGTTGTTGTTGGTGAAGTTGATGGTGTATTGCTGAGCACTCGGTACGCTAGAGGTCACTTGTACCGCGAAGTCCGACTGATACTTGTCAGGCCACAGCACATCAGCCAACTCGTTCAGAATCTGGGTCAGTTTGGCAGCATGGTCTTGGCTTACGGCAAACACTAAGCCCTTACCGAACTCTCCAGTCACCGGGTCACGCAGGCCGTTCTTGATAAAGGTCTGGCAGAACAGCACGTTGGTAGCCTTGGAAAAGAACTTCTTTTCGAAGTCCTTGGAGACAAAACTTTGCTCCTGCTCCCCATCATCAGCGACCGGAACTAACACGGCATAGCCTTGTTCAGACAACAGCTTGGTGGTGATGTCGGTTCGAGCATCAACTACTACCGGATTGATCAGGAAACCATCCTTAACACCATCCAGAAGAGAATAACGGAAGGTCGGTTGTCCAGAATCGCAACCAAAGGTGCGATAGGTGTCCAGCAGCAGACGACGCTCCTGTTCACGCGGATCGCGAGTTGTAGGTTTACCGGAGTCAAAGCTCTTCAGGTAGTCGCGCGGTGTTGCAGTCAGACCAAGCTTGTAGCCGACAAAATATTCGAAGACGGCTCGCGCATTACCGCCGATAGAGCGGTGCGCTTCATCTGAGATAACCAAGTCGAAGTCCGTAGGCGAGAATAGCCGTTTGTACTTGTTATTAAACAGCAGCGATTGCACCGTGGTTACTACTATCTCGGCCTTACACCAGTCATCACGACGCTCTTTGTAGATAGCCGTAGCATAGTCATTCTTCAAATAGTCCTTGAAGGCTTTAGCTGCTTGGTCTTCAAGTTCAAGGCGATCCACAAGAAACAACACACGGCGGGCATTTCCAGTGCGCAAAAATAGTTTGATAACAGCAGCAGACGTCAGGGTCTTGCCAGTGCCGGTCGCCATTTCGAACAGGAAGCGGGTCGAACCTTCAGCGACAGCGTCCTGGATAGCGTTAATGGCCTTCTTCTGGTATTCCCGTAGGAAGCGGAGCTTGTTCTTGGAGGCAAAAGCCGAGCGCTCATCAACATTGAGCCAACCCGCTTCCTTCTCATAGCCAGGCAGTTGAGTCTGAACGATATAGTCGCGCCCGACAGTCTCGGTAATCAAACGTCTCTGCTCTGGTTCAAACTTTTGATAACTCTTGAGCGAATCGGGAGTAGGAAAGGCCGTGATGACGTACGGATTACCCTGCAGTAGGTCCCAGAAGTAGTGTAGGTTACCGTTCGAAAGAATCACGAACCGGCAGTTCAGCGACTTGGCATACTTGCGCGCCTGCTCCTTGCCCACGAGTGGATTTTTGTCTTCGGACTTTGCCTCTAAGACGACAAGAGGGAAACTACGTTCGTCTAGTAGCAGGAAATCGACAAAACCATTCTTGGTCGATTCAAAGTTCTCACCAAGATCAGTGATCTGACCCTGATTCAACTTGACATTAGGCTCTAGGGCTACATTGGCTTTACCTTTTGCATCATCAAAAAAACGCCAACCTGCGGTCTCCAGCAGCTTGTTGATCTTGATGCGAGCTTGCGCTTCCTTAGCGTTAGCCATCTTTAGGCGTCTCCCTTTGTTGAGCCACCTTGAGGGTCTGATTGCAAGTCATGTGTGCGGGCGTACTCCAACACCAAAACTTCGATCATCGACGCCACGGAGCGGCGATCACGATCAGCGGCCAAACGTAAAAGCTGTTTGATCTCGGTAGAAGTACGTATAGAAATGGTCTCATCCTTCAGGCGTGACATTACGGTATCTCGTCAGTGATGTCGCGCAAATGTACTGCATTTTGCAGTATGCTTCTACCATTGTTGTTAAGAGCAAAACAATAACTGAATGTCTGTGACCACAAATATCACCGTTAACTTTCCGCAAAGGAGGGAACTCACCAGCAGGTATCGGTACATTGATATGAAGAATGAGACGATATCTTTTGATGTCCATTTACCTCTTGCATTAGCCACTCTCGGCTATATGACCAAAAGCCTTGTTGATATTCCGTTACAAAGCGGCCCTAAGCTGAACTGCCCTAATTTAATTGACCAGCTACCAAATAGACATACCCAAACCAAGAAGGGGCGTAAGCGCAGTTAGAGCGAAAATCACTGCCGATTCGGTAGCCCCTTTGTAGATCGAGAGAAGAACGTCAACGTTATCTAAATCTCCCAACTGGCTTCATCTGCGCCGGTAAAGCAGTGTCTAACCAAACAGGATCGTTCAGATATAACCAAGAGAACGCTGCATTACACTGAGTTTTGCAATCCCTTCGGAGTGCTCTTGGATGTAATCTTACATATTTAGCAATCTCAAACCGACAACGCCGACGCTTGGACTCCCAATGGCAAAGCTTGCGATATTTGACAAGTCCCGGCCGGCTAGATATAACCTGCTCGACTGAGCCAATACCGACACCACACAACTCCGATATCGCCTTTCTGTGCATCCCGGTGTAAGCTAACCCGATGATCTTTTTTTGGCATTCCTCGGTCAGTTTCTTGGGTTTAAGTTTAAGTGGAATATCATTTAGTAGGGCAAGTCTCTTAAGATAGCAGCGACTTTTACCGGTGAGGCGATATATTTCAATCAATGAATATTGTTGTCGAAGCAGTTGTAGGCATTGTTGCTCTGTACTAACCCCCCCTGCTAGACCCCCTAAAGATATTGGCTGTAATAATTCTGTGCAAGCAACATTTATAGAGAATGTTTGCTGAGGATCTTTAAATAGCCAATAGGAAAAAAGGAGGTGCCTAAATGGGTGGTGACTGCTATGAGACTCTAAGAGCTGAGATAAATATCGATAGTCATGGGGATGCCGAGGAAATGGGGTATCCGATCCTGGACGGTAGTCCTTTAAATCAGAACAAAATGCCTCCAGTAAACTTTTACGCCTTACTCGATGCTGAGCAGTAATAAATCCCAACTCAGACAGCTTAGAGCGGTAGTTTAATGCAATATCAACTCGAGGGATGCCATCTGTGATCAATTTAAGCAGTTTTAAGCAAAACCTAGCCACCTGAATTTCAACATCAAAAGCAAATCGTGGTTGATCGATAAGCGGGGGGAGTAATTCTGCAATAATCCTCTGCCTCCTAAAAAGCTCCAACTTCTCCAAGAGTATGGGATGATATGCACAGGCTGTTACGCCAGGTACTTGATGTATCCGGTGCCAATAGGCAACACCGTAGTGGCGTAAATCTTGTTGAGCACACACCGGGCACCATTTTAAGTAAAGCGAATTACCACAACCAAATAAAGACAGCTGGCTTGCTCGATGTGCCTCCGCACCATCGCCAGTCAGCATTGACTGCTTAAGTCTATCAGCATAAGTCGGCAGAAAAAAAAGAAACAACGGCGCCAGCGTTTGCTGAAGCAACATTACTTCCGCACTCTCAAGGCTCCATTCGGCGAGCTGTTCAAGTCTAGCTGTCAAAAAAGGATGAATGGACGCCTTTTTCGAACCAAAGACCTTACTAGCAATACTAGCCCCATTATCATTTGAAACTGTAACATAGCGGATCAGGCGGCTTAGTAGTAATTCATCAGGTAGACTTATAGGTAATTTCATGATGTATAACCATAAGACCTTTACGCAAAAACCTTCAGCGGATGCTCACAGAAAACGCCTTTTTCCCGCAACAATTCCAGTGGATTATCATGAGCAGCAGCATGCTGTATTAGATCGGGATTACTGACCCGTTCAAAAATATTATCCGCAATCTTCAATATAGTAAGAGCATCGGCAAACTCAGGATGATGAGGTCGACTAAGGTCACCAGGTATTGATTGGGGTACTCTTTCAATAGCCACCAAATCAGCCTTCTGTGTAAAAATCTTATCTGTGCCAACCGGAAGAGAAGTAGTTACCCGTTTTCTTTTCAATGCAGCAATTGAGCGTTCTCGCCTAATTTCATCGGTAATGGCCTTGGATGCCTTTATCGCAATACTCGCGGCATGCTCAAGCAACTCCCCTGTGATTCGTTCATCACCACAGCCTATAATATATCGCTGGGCTTCGCGGAAGATTCGAACAGCCAGATCCATGTTGCCAACAGATAACTCATAAAGCTTGTTATTCAGCTCCTCAGTTAATGGGGTCTTTACGTTAGTCCATTGAAGATCCCACAACTCTTCAATAAACAACTCCCATACACTGTCATTCTCCATCAACGCAACATCGAAGTAACCATTGCTTTCTGCCCGTCGAGCCGCTTTAAGAGTTCTACTGAGTAAATGATTGAACGGTGGATTAGCGCAGAACAAAATTGGAATACCGAGATTGTTAACCAGGTTGTGAATGAAACCTAGAAGACGGTCAGCACCACCGGTTTTGGCCAAATTCAGATTCTGCATCTCATCGATCACCAAGATCCCTAAAAAGCTCGATTTGATACGAGCTTCGATTTGATCTAGCAGAAGAGGGATAGTTCCAGCTCGTTTAGTCTGCTCAAAGCCAAGTTTGCTATCCAATTCTGATAGAATTTTGTGGCACAGTGCTCTAACGCTAGAATCATCTGGACAATCAACTTTTATCCAAACGACTTGGCGCAATGGCATCGAATTATTTTTATATTGCGAGTGCTCAATAGCATCGGGAAAACATCCTAATATCTGTTCGAGCATGCAGGTTTTCCCAACACCGCTTTCACCTATAACTGTAATCCCACATCCTTTTGGCTTGAAATACCCAGTTCTTGGTTCGATATTTGGACGTCGTTCAACTGGATAGTGTAGGTAGTTCATCGTCGTCGGTGAAAGTGGGTTCTTGACAGAGTAACCTTCCTTTATTGCCATTTCCACCGCCCGAAAACATTCCAGATAGATGGGTAATGGTTGCCGTAAATCTTTCAGTCTCGTTAGATACTCAACTCTCTCGAAGGAAGGGAGTTGAGTTTCCTCAAAAGAGTGCGGCGGATAAAAACTGAGTGCCCCTACAAGCTCCTCATCGGTATGCTTCACTGGTAGCGCCTCAATTAATGGATTACCCTGATGCTCAGGGAGAATCGTAGGCTGGTACTTTGCTTTCTCAATTTTCACCATTAGAACTCCGCGCTCTCTTCAGCAATGACACGACCTTATTGGCTCTATCAGTAGCTAACCTATCAACTGATAACTGATTTTCTGAAGGCTCAGTATAGTTACTATCATCTGTGGCTCTCCTAGCCTCCATTATCGCGTCTCGTCGATGTTCTTTTATGCCTAGTGTTTTCTCTGTCTTCGTTTTTAGCGCAGGCTCTTTTCTCAGTTCTTCCCTAGCATGCGCTGTGATGTTTTTTTTACGATTGTGTCTATCAATGGATTTACTGGTAGGTTTATAACTTATTTTCGCAACTTTTTTCCAATCCTCAAAGTACAGTACATCTGCTCTATGACGCGCTTCAAAGTTAGATGAACGCAACATCAGCGAACACCGAGTAAAGCCTTCATTTGGACGAAGACGCACATAGATAAAAGAGGCATTATCTTGGTCAATCCTTGCTTCTAGCTTCCAGCGCCCATTCGAGCGAGCTATCACCTTCCAGTCTTCAAATTCTACTCGTTCACATTCATAATACATATCATCATTAAGGCGGATCCCTTTACTGGTCATAGAAACCAGCTCAACAGGAAGCAGTCTGGCTCTGACATCTGCTTCATCCGCTTTATTTAATGCATGGCGATGTCTTTTCAGATGAATATTCCAGTAGTTCAGTGGTGTAGGAGAAAGCCCTGACTCCACCAATAAAGTCGTTTGACCCGCAAGGCCATCAAAAACATAACTGTTGTGTTCTAAAATCTGGTCAATGAGAAGCTTGGTTACCTCAGAAAGAGTCAAAGTGGCGTCTAGCCTAGGATCTCGGTCTCCACGGATATAATTACGCCCCCTTGTCGTTCCCATCAATTCATGGACAAGCTTTTCGTTAAGAATTTGGAATCTGTGTTCGACAATACCTTTCAACTCTGCACGGTAAGGAGGAGCAATACTCAAATGCCCTATCAATGGAACAGCAAGCTTTTCTGGCTTATTACAAATGAATTCCCCCCGGTCACATAGGAGGCGCTGGGGAATGTGATGGCAGGGCCATTCCGATTCTTCAATCTCGATATCAAAACGGGCACAATAAGCTTTCTTTGAGGTAAAACTATTCACCAATGCCTGCCTTCCTGCTCGCCAAGATGCATACTCCATGGATACATGCAAACCGACAATCATTCGGCTCTCTTTATCCACCACACAGTAAACCGTAGGGCGCCCAAGCACATGGTTGCGGTTAAACTCTGAAACTATATGAACATCAAGAACTGTCGCATCTAGTTCAAAACAGCTTCCAGGCACTTCCGTATGATCCGTGGCTGAACCTCGAAGACCTCTCCTATTTCGTTCAAAGTCCCCAACCGTCGTTTGCTTACGGATCAATTCGGCTTCAGGAATTAACTTTTTAATCCAGTAGCGGAATGACCTAAGACTAGGGATCTCCGGTCCTCTATTTTCATTTTCGGCAGCTCGGAGTTCATCAGCATAGAATTCTTTGAGCATTTGATCATATACACGACTTAGAGAAACCTTCGCACCCTTTAATCCATACTTTTTCATGCCCAAAAGGAAATTAACCTTATCTTCTTCTGTTGTGTTCATTCCCAAAGGAACAACCATACTGGGTGTCGACAGTTGAATCGGAGCTCCTCGTTTCGCTTTACCGGACAACCGAGGTTTACCTGAACCGCCACAATGCTTGTATGCTGGCAGTAACGCATTGATTTCCTGACCATATCGCCAGTATTGATTTAGTAAACGATATATTTTTTGGACATAGACCCCTCGCTTCTTGGCGTGACTTGCTACTATCTTGCTACGCTGACTTAATACGACATCAGGTAAAAAATCTGGATTACTGATCAAATCATGTATCAAATCGAAGCGTGTATTCCGTTTATCCCGGTGAGCAGGAGGAATATTTTCTTCAGATATTAGTTGGTAAAAAGGTATGGAATAATGAGATCTTTTGCTATTTCCACATTTGGCAGACTCTAAAAATATGGAAAACCTCACTGGAACTGGTTTTTCTAGACCGTTTCCATCATGGAGCCGAAAAAGAATCAGGAGGTCATTAGTTGCATCATGTTCAATAACTCTGTACGTATCGTTATTAATGCCATCAATTTTAGTGACCTGCCACACACTGTTACGTTCAACTTGCATGATTCCGCACCACTTGAAAATATGGGACTTTGACGATATTCAAAATTCCTGTATCAGCTATAGGTTTATCAAGATCAACTTCAACCATTTTGGTCGCAATCAAGGTTTTTAATAGAACTAAAGCATCGTCATGCTCAACCTTAAGCTCTCGAACGAATCCATCACATATCGCCTCTGTCAATATTGTTCCTGGAGATATAAGAACTAAAGCACTTTCGATTAAGTCAGTTGGAAATCTTCGACCCTGCCGAACAGGTGCTGTAACCCATTGAATGTTTTTTGACTGAATTTGGTTTTGTTTAGTCATTACGAACAGATGGAACGGAACTCCCTGCAACAGCCACCAGTTACGCTCGATATCCAGTTTCTCCGCAACCCTTTTATCGGTCAGTTTCTCTGCAGGTTTGACACTCACGGCTTCATACCAAGTTTTAACACCGTCAGTACGAGTCAAGACAAAGTCTGTGGTCATAACATTCGGCGACTTAGAACTAGGTACAATCGGATGGTCTACCCCAAAGGTTTTGGCAATTTTTACCGATAGGTCTAGGGGTAAAAGAGGGAACTGCTCCCTGATATCTATGACGGAATCGCAAAACTCAGCAATGTAGAAAAAACAACTCTCATGCTCAGAAAGCATGTGATGCTCTCTATTGGCCTTAATACCCTGAATCTTCCCACTATTACCCTGAGATCGAACATCTTGGACCCGAAGCCATGGCTTATAGCAGTCACCTTCGCCAAGACCGTATTTGTTCCTTAATGCTCGCTGAAAATCAGCCAAACTTTCTAACTTTCTACCCCGGCTCAAGGTATTTCACTCCATTGCAGAAAACGTCATGGAGTATAGGTTAGTGTACATACTTTATTGTCACAAATTTTATTGTGTACAAACTTTATAGCTAATGTACAAATTTTATTGTCACTGCACACATCAACAGTACTGACCGGCCACCCAGCCGGAAGACCAGGCCCACTGGAAGTTGTAGCCACCCAGCCAGCCGGTCACATCCACCACTTCGCCGATGAAGTAGAGGCCGGGCACCTTGCGCGCTTCCATGGTCTTGGAGGAGA
>CAZIZA010000046.1:0-17812 GCA_964543555.1 uncultured Pseudomonas sp. | reverse complement strand
GGCCACGCGTGGCAATCTCAATAATGACCTGGGTGCGCCACTGACCCTGCTGGAGTTGGCGCCGGAACATCGTGCCGGGGTGATCGAACTGGGCGCCAATCATGTGGGTGAAATCGCCTACACCGTCAGCCTGACCCGGCCGCAGGTGGCCATCATCACCAACGCCGGCAATGCCCATGTCGGTGAGTTCGGGGGGCCGGAAAAGATCGTCGAAGCCAAGGGCGAGATTCTCGAAGGTCTGCCGAACGATGGCGTGGCCGTGCTCAATCTGGATGACAAGGCTTTCATCACCTGGCAGCGCCGTGCGGCTGGGCGTCAGGTGGTGAGCTTTGCCCTGCGCGATACCCGTGCCGACTTCCATGGCAGCGATCTGGCCCGCGATGCGCGCGGTTGCCAGGGTTTCACCCTGCACAGTCCGCTTGGCAGTGCGTATATCCAGCTCAATCTGCTGGGTGAACACAACGTCGCCAATGCCCTTGCGTCCTGCGCAGCCGCTTATGCGCTGGGCATGCCGCTGGCGGCCATGGTTGACGGTCTGCAGAACCTGCAACCGGTCAAGGGCCGTGCTGTCGCGCAACTGGCGCCGAACGGCGTGCGGGTGATCGATGACAGTTACAACGCCAACCCTGTAGCCATGTGCGCTGCAGTGGATATACTCGCCGGTTTTTCCGGGCGCACCGTTCTGGTGCTCGGAGACATGGGCGAACTGGGCGAGTGGGCCGAGCAGGGCCATCGCGATGTAGGCCGTCATGCGGCAGGCAAGGTCGACGCATTGTATGCCGTTGGCCCGCTGATGCGCTTCGCGGTCGAAGAGTTTGGCGCCAAGGGGCATCATTTCGCCGACCACGCCGAGTTGATTGCCGCGCTTCGTACCGAACAGGCCGGCAGCACACTACTAATCAAGGGTTCACGCAGCGCAGCCATGGATAAGGTCGTGGCAGCGCTGTGCGACGTAGCTGGGGAGAATCACTAAATGCTGCTGCTGCTGGCGGAGTACCTGCAACAGTTCCACAAGGGCTTCGCGGTCTTTCAGTACCTGACCCTGCGCGGCATCCTCGGTGTGCTCACCGCCCTGGCGCTGTCGCTGTGGCTCGGCCCGTGGATGATCCGCACCCTGCAGGTGCGTCAGATCGGCCAGGCCGTGCGTAATGATGGCCCGCAATCGCATCTTTCGAAGAAAGGTACGCCGACCATGGGCGGTGCGCTGATTCTAACGGCTATCGCCGTCAGCACCCTGTTGTGGGCCGACCTGTCCAACCGCTACGTGTGGGTAGTGCTGGCCGTCACCCTGCTGTTCGGCGCGATCGGCTGGGTTGATGATTACCGCAAGGTGATCGAGAAGAACTCGCGCGGCCTGCCGAGCCGCTGGAAGTACTTCTGGCAATCGGTGTTTGGCCTTGGGGCTGCTGTTTTCCTTTATATGACGGCGCAGAGCCCGGTGGAAACCACCCTGATCGTGCCGTTGCTGAAGGATGTCGCCATTCCCCTCGGCGTCGGTTTCGTGGTGTTGACCTACTTCGTCATTGTCGGCACCAGCAATGCAGTGAACCTGACCGACGGTCTCGACGGCCTGGCCATCCTGCCGACTGTCATGGTCGGCGGCGCGCTGGGTATCTTCTGCTACCTGTCAGGCAACGTGAATTTCGCCGAGTACCTGCTGATCCCTTACGTACCGGGTGCCGGTGAGTTGATCGTGTTCTGCGCCGCGCTGGTTGGCGCCGGCCTGGGCTTTCTGTGGTTCAACACCTACCCGGCGCAGGTGTTCATGGGCGACGTCGGTGCGCTGGCATTGGGCGCCGCGCTGGGCACCATCGCGGTGATCGTCCGTCAGGAAATCGTGCTGTTCATCATGGGCGGCGTCTTCGTCATGGAAACCCTGTCGGTGATCATCCAGGTCGCCAGCTTCAAGCTGACCGGTAAGCGCGTGTTCCGCATGGCGCCGATCCACCACCATTTCGAACTCAAGGGCTGGCCCGAGCCGCGCGTGATCGTCCGTTTCTGGATCATCACCGTGATTCTCGTGCTG
The DNA here is from genome assembly GCA_964543555.1 of uncultured Pseudomonas sp. GTDB lineage: Bacteria > Pseudomonadota > Gammaproteobacteria > Pseudomonadales > Pseudomonadaceae > Aquipseudomonas. The sequence goes on along the minus strand of CAZIZA010000046.1, from coordinate 15,786 downwards.
ATCGGCCTGGCCACCCTGAAACTGAGGTAATGAGCGTGTCGTTGATCGCTTCCGACCAGTTCCGCATCGTTGTCGGCCTCGGCAAGAGCGGCATGTCCCTGGTGCGCTTCCTGGCGCAGCAGGGTGTGCGCTTTGCCGTGGTCGATACGCGTGCGAACCCGCCGGAGCTGGAAACGCTCAAGCGCGACTACCCGCAGGTGGAGGTACGCTGCGGCGAGCTGGACGTGGATTTTCTCTGCCGCGCCTCGGAGTTGTACGTGAGCCCAGGCTTGGCAGTGGCGACTCCAGCGCTGGCCGCAGCGGCTGCACGCGGGGTGAAACTGTCCGGTGATATCGACCTGTTCGCACGCCACGCCAAGGCACCGATCATCGCCATCACCGGCTCCAACGCCAAGAGCACCGTCACCACCCTGGTCGGTGAGATGGCGGCTGCGGCCGGCAAGCGCGTTGCCGTCGGCGGCAACCTCGGTACGCCGGCGCTGGATCTATTGGCCGATGACGTCGAGCTGTACGTGCTGGAGTTGTCCAGCTTCCAGCTGGAAACCACCGACCAGCTCAATGCCGAAGTGGCCACCTGCCTGAACATCAGCGAAGACCACATGGACCGCTACAGCGGCCTGCCGGCTTATCACCTGGCCAAGCACCGGATCTTCCGCGGTGCCCGTCAGGTGGTGATCAACCGTGACGACGCGCTGTCGCGTCCGCTAATCGCCGATCAGGTGAGCTGCTGGGAATTCGGCCTGGGCAAACCTGACTTCAAGCGCTTTGGTTTGCTCGAAGAAAACGGTGAGAAGTCTCTGGCGTTTCGCTTTGAAGCGCTGCTGCCGGTCAGTGAGCTGAAAATCCGTGGTGCGCACAATCAGTCCAACGCCCTGGCGGCGCTGGCGCTCGGCCAGGCCGTAGGCTTGCCAATGGATGCCATGCTCGCCACCCTGCGCCAGTTCACCGGTTTGCCACATCGCTGCCAGTGGGTCGGTGAATCGGCTGGCGTGAATTACTACGATGACTCCAAGGCCACCAACGTTGGTGCGGCGCTGGCAGCCATCGAAGGCCTGGGCGCGGATATCGCCGGCAAGCTGGTGCTGATCGCCGGTGGTGATGGCAAGGGGGCCGACTTCTCAGCATTGAAGGCACCGGTTGCGCGCTTCTGCCGCGCAGTCGTGCTGCTGGGCCGTGATGCCGAGCGCCTGGCCGAGGCATTGGGTGATGCTGCGCCGCTGGTGCGTGTGGCGACCCTCGAAGATGCCGTGCAGCGCTGCCGCGAACTGGCCGAGGCCGGCGATGCCGTGCTGCTGTCGCCGGCCTGTGCCAGCCTGGACATGTTCAAGAACTTCGAAGAGCGCGGGCGCCTGTTCGCCCAGGCCGTGGGAGGGCTGCGCTGATGCTTGGCTTCCTGCGCGTTCGTCCCTCGCCGCTGCTCGGTCGCGGTTTTGATGTCGACTTCCCGATGCTGGCCGGTTGCCTTGGTCTGCTCGGTCTGGGCCTGGTGATGATCACTTCGGCGTCGTCGGAAGTGGCTGCTGCACTGTCTGGCAACCCGCTGTATCACATGATTCGCCACCTGATCTATCTGATTATCGGCCTGGGGGCTGCCGGCATCGTGCTGATGATCCCGATGAGCTTCTGGCAGCGTTATGGCTGGATGCTGCTGCTGGCTGCGTTCGGTTTGCTGGTGTTGGTCCTGATCCCAGGCATTGGTCGCGAGGTCAACGGTGCGCGGCGCTGGATCGGCTTCGGCGCGTTCAACGTGCAGCCCTCGGAAATCGCCAAGGTCTTCGTCGTCGTCTACCTGGCCGGCTACCTGGTGCGCCGTCAGGAAGAGGTGCGCGAGAGCTGGATGGGCTTCTTCAAACCCTTCGTGGTACTGCTGCCGATGGCCGGCCTGTTGCTGCTGGAACCGGACTTCGGCGCCACCGTGGTGATGATGGGGTCGGCCATGGCCATGCTGTTTCTCGGCGGTGTCGGCATGCTGCGCTTCGGCCTGATGGTGGCCCTGGCAGTCGGCGCCGTGTTCGTCCTGGTGCAGACTCAGGAATATCGCCTGCAGCGTCTGATCACCTTTACCGACCCCTGGGCCGACCAGTATGGCTCGGGCTACCAGCTGACTCAGGCGCTGATCGCCTTCGGTCGTGGCGAGTGGTTCGGCGTGGGCCTGGGTAACAGCATCCAGAAGCAGTTCTACCTGCCGGAAGCGCACACCGACTTCGTGTTCTCGGTGCTGGCCGAGGAGCTTGGCCTGGTTGGCGCATTGCTGACCCTGGCGCTGTTCGTCTTCGTCAGCGTGCGCGGCCTGTACATTGGACTGTGGGCGGAAAAGGCCAAGCAGTTGTTCTCCGCTTACGTCGCCTATGGCCTGTCGTTCCTGTGGATCGGCCAGTTCCTGATCAATATCGGGGTGAATACCGGTCTTTTGCCGACCAAGGGACTGACCCTGCCGTTCCTCAGCTACGGGGGGTCGTCATTGGTGATCTGCTGCGTCAGCCTGGCGCTGCTGCTACGCATCGAGTGGGAACGGCGCAACGTGCTGGGCAACGAGGATGTCGAGTTCAACGAAGCGGACTTCGCAGAACCGAGCAAGGAGGTCGCTCATGCGCGGTAATGTGCTGATCATGGCCGGTGGCACTGGCGGGCATGTATTCCCGGCGTTGGCCTGCGCGCGCGAATTCCAGGCGCGTGGTTATGCCGTGCACTGGCTGGGCACGCCGCGGGGCATCGAGAACGAACTCGTTCCGCAGGCCGGTATGCCGTTGCACCTGATCAACGTCAGCGGGCTGCGTGGCAAGGGCAAGCTGTCGCTGCTCAAGGCGCCGTTCCAGCTCCTGCGTTCGCTGTGGCAGGCACGCCGTATCGTGCGTGAGTTGCATCCGGTGTGCGTGCTGGGTATGGGCGGTTATGTCACCGGTCCAGGCGGTCTGGCCGCGCGTCTGGCCGGCGTACCGCTGGTGATCCACGAGCAGAACGCTGTGGCTGGCACCGCCAATCGCCTGCTGTCGCGTATTGCCACGCGTATCTGTGAGGCCTTCCCGAACACCTTCGGTGCATCCGACAAGCGGCGCACCACCGGCAATCCGGTGCGCGAGGAGCTGTTCCTGGAAACGCCGCGCGAGCCGCTGGCCGGGCGCAAACCGAAATTGCTGGTGCTGGGCGGCAGCCTGGGTGCCGAGCCGCTGAATAAGTTGTTGCCGGCCGCGCTGGAGAAAATCCCTGTCGACCTGCGTCCGCAGGTGTTTCACCAGGCCGGCAAACAACATGCCGAGATCACTGCGGAGCGTTATCGCGAAGCTGCGGTCGAAGCCGAGGTCGCGCCCTTCATCAAGGACATGGCGCGTGCCTATGGCTGGGCCGATCTGGTGGTGTGCCGCGCCGGCGCGCTGACCGTCAGCGAGCTGGCCGCAGCCGGTTTGCCGTCGTTTCTGGTGCCGCTGCCGCACGCGATCGACGATCACCAGAGCCGCAATGCCGAATACCTGGCGAAGGAGGGCGCTGCCGTCCTTCTTGCGCAACATGCCACTGACGCGGCCACGCTTGCCGCGCAGCTCACCGAGGTTCTGATGCACCTGGAAAAACTCAATGTCATGGGCGCTACCGCGCGTCGCCTGGCCAAGCCCGATGCCACCCGCACGGTGGTGGATATCTGCCAGGAGGTGATGCGTGGCTAAGTCCCCCGCTGCGGTCAAGGCCGAAGTACGACGCATGCGTCGTATCCGCCGCATTCACTTCGTCGGTATCGGCGGTGTGGGCATGTGCGGCATCGCCGAAGTGCTGCTGAACCTGGGTTACGAAGTGTCCGGCTCCGATCTCAAGGCGTCGGCCGTGACCGAGCGCCTGGAAAACTTCGGGGCGACCATTTTTATCGGGCACCGCGCGGAAAACGCCGAGCAAGCCGATGTGCTGGTGGTGTCCAGCGCGGTCAACACCAGCAACCCGGAAGTCGCCACCGCACTGGAACGCCGTATCCCGGTGGTGCCGCGTGCCGAGATGCTCGCCGAACTGATGCGCTACCGTCATGGCATCGCCGTGGCCGGCACCCACGGCAAGACCACCACCACCAGCTTGCTGGCTTCGGTATTCGCTGCTGGTGGCCTGGACCCGACCTTCGTCATCGGTGGTCGCCTGAATGCTGCCGGCACCAATGCGCAGCTTGGCTCCAGCCGCTTTCTGATCGCCGAAGCCGACGAGAGCGACGCCAGCTTCCTGCACCTGCAGCCAATGGTTTCGGTGGTCACCAATATCGACGCTGACCATATGAGCACCTATGGCGGTGATTTCAACAGACTGAAGAAGACCTTCATCGAGTTCCTGCACAACCTGCCGTTCTACGGCCTGGCGGTGCTCTGCGTGGATGATCCGGTGGTGCGCGAGCTGCTGCCGCAGGTTGGCCGTCCGACCGTGACCTACGGCTTTGCCGAGGACGCCGACGTGCGCGCGATCAACGTGCGTCAGGAAGGCATGCGTACCTATTTCACCGTGCTGCGCCCGGACTGCGAGCCGCTCGATGTGTCGGTGAACATGCCGGGCAACCACAACGTCCTCAATGCCTTGGCGACCATCGCCATCGCCACCGACGAAGGCATCGACGATGCCGCCATCGTCAGCGGGCTGTCGGGCTTCCAGGGTGTCGGCCGGCGCTTCCAGGTTTACGGCGAACTGCCGGTGGACGGCGGCAGCGTGATGCTGGTGGACGACTACGGTCATCACCCGCGCGAAGTCGCAGCGGTGATCAAGGCTGTGCGCGGTGGTTGGCCGGAGCGCCGCCTGGTGATGGTCTATCAGCCGCACCGCTACAGCCGCACCCGTGACCTGTACGATGATTTCGTGCAGGTGCTGGGTGAAGCCAATGTGCTGCTGCTGGTGGAGGTCTATCCGGCCGGTGAGGAGCCGATTCCGGGCGCGGACAGCCGCCAGATGTGCCACAGCATCCGTCAGCGCGGCCAACTCGACCCGATCTACGTCGAGCGCGGTGCCGACCTGGCACCCCTGCTCAAGCCGCTGCTGCGTGCCGGCGACATCCTGCTGTGTCAGGGCGCGGGCGATATCGGTGCAGTGGCCCCGCAATTGATCAAGCACCCGCTGTTCGTGGGGGAGTCCAAATGAGTTTGCACAGTACCCTCGATCCCAAGGTCTTCGGCCGCGTCGCCGTGCTGTTCGGCGGCAAGAGCGCCGAGCGCGAGGTGTCGCTGAAGTCCGGCAATGCCGTGCTCAGCGCCCTGCAGGCGGCTGGCGTGGACGCCTTCGGCATCGACGTGGGTGATGATTTCCTGGCGCGTTTGAACAGCGAGAAGATCGACCGCGCCTTTATCGTGTTGCACGGCCGCGGTGGTGAGGACGGTTCCATGCAGGGGCTGCTCGAGTGCGCCGGCATTCCCTACACCGGCAGCGGCATCCTGGCCTCGGCGCTGGCGATGGACAAGCTGCGCACCAAACAGGTCTGGCATAGCCTTGGTCTGCCGACGCCGCGCCACGCGGTGTTGACCTCGCGGGCTGACTGCGAGGCTGCTGCTACTGAGTTGGGTTTCCCGCTGATCGTCAAGCCGGCCCATGAAGGTTCCAGCATCGGCATGGCCAAGGTCGACGGCGTCGAGGCGCTGGTCGCGGCCTGGCAGGACGCCGCGCGCTACGACAGCCAGGTGCTGGTCGAGCAGTGGATCGCCGGCCCCGAGTACACCATCGCCGTGCTGCGTGGCGAAGTGCTGCCGCCCATTGGGCTGGGTACGCCGCACAGCTTCTACGACTACGACGCCAAGTACCTGGCCGATGATACCCAGTACCGCATTCCCTGCGGCCTCTCGGCCGAGAAAGAGGCGGAATTGAAAGCGCTGACCGCGCGTGCCTGTGAGGCCGTGGGTACTCAGGGCTGGGCCCGCGCCGATGTGATGCAGGATGCCAGCGGCCAGTTCTGGTTGCTGGAAGTGAACACCGTACCGGGCATGACCGATCACAGCCTGGTGCCAATGGCCGCGCGTGCTGCCGGCCTGGATTTCCAGCAACTGGTGCTGGCGATTCTGGCGGACAGCGTCGAGGCGAGGGGTTAAGTCATGACAGCGGCTTTGCGTCACCAGGACACGCTGAGAGCACCGCTGCGCGGCAAGCCCGCGCCGCGTGGCGCCAGCCGTCTGGTGGCCAAGGAGCCAATGCGCCTGCGCATGCCCAAGGCGGATTTTTCCTGGCTCGGGCGTTTGCTCTGGCCGCTGCTGCTGGTTGGCCTGGGCTTTGGCGCTTACGAGGGGGCTCTGCGTTTGCTGCCTTACGCCGATCGTCCGATCGCGCGCATCAGCGTGCAGGGTGATCTGGCCTATATCAGTCAGCAGGCAGTGCAGCGGCGCATCGCGCCGTATATCGAGGCGAGTTTCTTCAGCGCCGATCTGCGTGGCATGCGCGAAGAACTCGAACGTATGCCCTGGATCGCGCATGCCGAAGTGCGTCGTGTCTGGCCGGATCAAATCGATGTGCATCTGGAAGAGCAACTGCCCATCGCCCGCTGGGGCGACGAGGCGTTGCTCAACAATCAGGGCCAGGCGTTCGCGCCGCAGGAATTGAACAACTATCAGCATCTGCCTCAGCTCTACGGCCCCAAGCGCGCTCAGCCCAAGGTGATGCAGCAGTATCAGATGCTCAGCCAGTTGCTGCGGCCTATGGGTTTTACCGTGGTCGGGCTGCAGTTGCGCGAGCGCGGCAGCTGGTTTCTCTCGGCTACCGAGAACGCCAGCGGCCAGCGCATCGACATCCTGCTGGGACGTGATCACGTGGTGGAAAAAATGCGTCGGTTCGCGGCCATCTATGAGCGGGAACTGAAAGAACAGAGCGCGAATATCGCGCGCATCGACCTGCGTTATGCCAACGGCCTGGCCGTGGCCTGGCGTGAGCCGGTGGAGCCGGCTGCGGCCGAGCAGAAAGTGAATTGAGGAGAGGCAGGATTAATGAATAGCGCGCAGAGCGGCAAGATGATCGTTGGCCTGGACATCGGCACCTCCAAGGTGGTGGCGCTGGTGGGCGAGGTGACGGCCGACGGCCAGCTGGAAATCGTCGGTATCGGCACGCATCCGTCGCGCGGGCTGAAGAAGGGTGTGGTGGTCAATATCGAGTCCACCGTGGCCTCGATTCAGCGCGCGGTGGAAGAGGCACAGCTGATGGCCGGCTGCCGTATCCACTCGGCCTTCGTCGGTGTGGCCGGCAATCATATTCGCAGCCTCAACAGCCACGGCATCGTTGCCATCCGTGATCGCGAAGTGAGCCCGGCCGATATCGAGCGCGTGCTCGACGCTGCGCAGGCCGTCGCCATTCCCGCGGACCAGCGCGTGCTGCATACCCTGGCGCAGGATTACGTGATCGACAACCAGGAAGGCGTGCGCGAGCCGCTGGGCATGTCCGGCGTGCGTCTGGAAGCCAAGGTGCACGTGGTTACCTGCGCCGTGAACGCCGCTCAGAACATCGAGAAGTGCGTGCGTCGCTGCGGTCTGGAAGTCGACGACATCATCCTTGAGCAATTGGCATCCGCGTACTCGGTACTGACCGAAGACGAGAAGGAACTGGGCGTGTGCCTGGTGGATATCGGCGGTGGCACCACCGATATCGCCATCTTCACCGAGGGCGCGATTCGTCACACCGCGGTGATTCCGATTGCCGGTGACCAGGTTACCAACGACATCGCCATGGCCCTGCGTACGCCGACCCAGTACGCCGAGGAAATCAAGATTCGCTACGCCTGCGCCCTGGCCAAGCTGGCCGGTGCTGGCGAAACCATCAAGGTGCCCAGCGTCGGTGATCGTCCGCCGCGTGACCTGTCGCGTCAGTCCCTGGCCGAAGTGGTCGAGCCGCGTTACGACGAGCTGTTCACCCTGGTGCAGGCCGAGCTGCGCCGCAGCGGCTACGAAGACCTAATTCCGGCCGGCATCGTCATGACCGGCGGCACGGCGAAAATGGAAGGCGCGGTCGAACTGGCCGAAGAAATTTTCCACATGCCGGTTCGCCTCGGCGTGCCGCACAGCGTCAAGGGCATGGGCGACGTGGTGCGCAACCCGATTTATTCCACCGGTGTGGGCTTGCTGTTGTACGGGCTGCAGAAGCAGAACGACGGCATTTCCATGTCGGTGGGCAGTCCTTATCAGGACGACAGCAAACCCCCGGTACTCGAACGCATCAAGCGTTGGGTGCAAGGTAATTTCTGAATTTTGCAGTAGGCGTTACACAACTAGAAAGGAAGGAGAGGGATCATGTTCGAACTAGTAGACAACATTCCACAAAGCGCGGTGATCAAGGTCATCGGTGTCGGTGGTGGCGGCGGTAACGCAGTCAATCACATGGCCGTCAGCAACATCGAAGGCGTCGAGTTTATCTGCGCCAACACCGATGCGCAGGCGCTGAAGAACATCGGTGCGCGCACCGTGCTGCAGCTTGGCCCTGGCGTGACCAAGGGGCTGGGTGCTGGCGCCAATCCGGAAGTCGGTCGCCAGGCCGCGCTGGAAGACCGCGAGCGTATCGCTGAAGTGCTTGCCGGCACCGACATGGTCTTCATCACCACCGGCATGGGTGGTGGTACCGGTACCGGCGCCGCACCGGTGATCGCCGAGGTGGCCAAGGAACTGGGCATCCTTACCGTGGCGGTCGTGACCCGCCCGTTCCCGTTCGAAGGCAAGAAGCGCATGGTCATCGCCGATGAAGGCATCCGTGCACTGGCCGAGAGCGTCGACTCGCTGATCACCATCCCCAACGAAAAGCTGCTGACCATCCTCGGCAAGGATGCCAGCCTGCTTTCCGCCTTCGCCAAGGCCGATGACGTGCTGGCCGGCGCCGTGCGCGGTATCTCCGACATCATCAAGCGTCCGGGCATGATCAACGTCGACTTCGCCGACGTGAAGACCGTGATGAGCGAAATGGGCATGGCCATGATGGGTACTGGTTGCGCCAGCGGCCCGAACCGTGCGCGTGAAGCCACTGAAGCAGCCATTCGTAACCCGCTGCTGGAAGACGTCAACCTGCAGGGCGCTCGCGGCATCCTGGTGAACATCACTGCCGGTCCGGACCTGTCCCTGGGTGAATATTCCGACGTGGGTAACATCATCGAACAGTTCGCTTCCGAGCACGCCACCGTCAAGGTCGGCACCGTGATCGACGCCGACATGCGCGACGAACTGCACGTCACCGTGGTCGCTACCGGCCTCGGCGCGCGCATGGAAAAGCCGGTCAAGGTAGTCGACAACACCGTGCAGGTCGCCGTCAGTCAGCCGGTTGCCCAGCAGCCTGCCGTGCAGCCGCGCAGTGAGCAGTCGGTCAACTACAAGGACTACGAGCGCCCCACCGTGCAGCGCCAGAGCCATGGCGGTGCGGCCACTGCAGCCAAGCTCAATACCCAGGATGACCTTGATTACCTGGATATTCCGGCGTTCCTGCGTCGTCAGGCTGATTGATGGAATTTATCAGGAGTATATGGGTGATTGGTGTTCAGCAAAGGTCGGTTCTGCTATCATTCCCGACCATTGTTGAAAACAGTTCGCAACTAGCGATATAGCGGCCAAGCCATGATCAGACAACGCACCCTGAAGAACATCATCCGTGCCACCGGCGTTGGCCTGCATTCGGGGGAGAAGGTTTACCTGACCCTGAAGCCGGCACCGGTGGATACCGGTATCGTGTTTCGTCGTACCGACCTCGATCCCGTCGTGGAAATCCGCGCGCTGGCCGGGAATGTCGGTGAAACCACCATGTCCACTACGTTGATCAATGGTGATGTCAAGGTGGATACGGTAGAGCACCTGCTTTCGGCCATGGCTGGCCTGGGCATCGATAACGCCTACGTCGAGCTCTCCGCCTCCGAAGTACCGATCATGGATGGCAGTGCCGGTCCCTTTGTATTCCTGATTCAATCCGCTGGCCTGCAGGAGCAGGAAGCGCCGAAGAAGTTCATCCGTATCCTGCGCGAGGTGACGGTGGAGGAGGGCGACAAGCGCGCCACCTTCGTACCTTTCGACGGCTTCAAGGTGAGCTTCGAGATCGACTTCGATCACCCCGTTTTCCGCAACCGCACGCAAAGCGCCAGTGTGGACTTCTCCAGCACGTCTTTCGTCAAGGAAGTCAGCCGGGCCCGCACCTTCGGCTTCATGCGTGACATCGAGTTCCTGCGTTCGCAGAACCTGGCGCTCGGTGGCAGCGTGGAAAACGCCATCGTGGTCGACGAGTATCGCGTACTCAACGAAGACGGCCTGCGTTACGAGGACGAATTCGTCAAACACAAGATTCTCGATGCCATCGGCGACCTGTACCTGCTGGGTAACAGCCTGATCGGCGAGTTCAAGGGCTTCAAGTCTGGTCACGCACTGAACAACCGTTTGCTGCGCACCCTGATCGAACAGGCCGATGCCTGGGAGATGGTGACCTTCGAGGACGCCAAGCTCGCGCCGATTTCTTACATGCGCCCGGTCGCGGCGGTGTAAGCGTACTCTCTTTCCTGTTTGAATTTGAGGCCACCTTCGGGTGGCCTTTTTTATATTGCCTGGCAATCAGGGCGGGCTGGATTGAGGCAAATTTCCGGCAGCGTTTTCTGCTGGCGTTACCCGGATGACCTTTGCCGACGAACGGTCTACGCGTCATTCGTCCTTGCGTGTGTGGCTGGCCAGTCGTTCAAGCGCTGCGCGTAGCTTGGGATCGCTGATGCCTTCAGCGGTGGCCTGGATGCTTTGGGCAGCGCTGTCAGACAGGTGCAAGGTGCGACCTGCTGCGCGATTCTGGCCACCTTGAGGTTGCACCTTGAACAGAATTTTCGTTAAGGTCGCGAACTCTTCAAGCGCCTGCAGTTGCCGTTGCAATCTTCTTTGCTGGTAACGCAGTCGCGTTGCCCAGTGGCCATCGGTCACGATCAATAACAGACAGCCGTTGCGCCAGGACGCTACATGACAGTGTTCCCGGGCAGCAGGCTGTAGCTGGCTATCCACCAGACGCTGTAGATGAGCCAGGCGTTGCGCCTGTCCGAACAGCGCTTTCAGGGGCTTTGCTTCGCGCAGCAGCTTAGCGGGTGCCTGGGCCGGCAAGGGACGAAACGTCATGGCAGGAAGCCTTAGGTTGCAGAGCCGTCATGGTAGCAGAGCGAGCTACCGGCCTGTGTTCTGTGGAAAGGGGAAGCATGCACATCATTTTGCTTAATCGCCGTCACGGCGCGGCGCGAACGATCAATTTGGACCTGCGTTGGTTGCTGCTGTCGGCGGGTCTGCTGCTGGCATTGAGCCTCGGGGCAGGCGCCGCGCTGGGCAAGTGGCTGGCCACCGCGCCTGAAGTCGATACCTCGTTGGTAGAGGCGCTCGATCAGCAGCGCGAGCAGGTCGGCGCCGTGCGCCTGGATGCGCAGCGTCAGCTCGATGCCTTCGCCGTGCATGTTGCTGAATTGCAGGCGCGCCTGACTCGCCTTGATGCACTGGGTGAGCGCCTCACCGAGTTGGCCGAACTGGATGCTGGCGAGTTCGATTTTTCCCTGGGCGTAGGGCAGGGTGGCGCGGAAGATGCGCTGGGCGCTTCGGCGTACGCGCCGCCGCCTTTCATGAGTGCACTGGATGAGTTGGCGCTGCGCGTGGACAGCCGTGAGCAGCAGCTTGAAGTGCTGGAGCAATTGCTGGGCGAGCGCCGGCTGAATGAAGCGGAAACCCTTTCCGGTCGTCCGGTTTTGCAAGGTTATGTGTCATCACCGTTCGGCCGTCGCGTGCATCCACTGACCGGCCGTGCCAGCGTGCACAAGGGGATCGACTTCGCCGCCAAACCCGGTAGCGATGTGGTGGCAGTGGCTGCGGGGGTGGTGACCTTCTCCGGCAAGAAAAGCGGCTACGGCAATACCGTGGAGGTCAGCCATGCCGACGGCTACGTGACGCTGTACGCGCACAATCAGAGCAACACCGTGCAGATCGGTGATCTGGTGCAGCGCGGCCAGACCATTGCCAAGGTCGGGCGTAGTGGTCGTTCCACGGGGTATCACGTGCATTTTGAAGTCAGCAAGGATGGTCGTCAGGTCAATCCGGCGCTGTACATCGCCCGTGCCAATGGCGTCGAGTAAGCGGGTCGCGTTTAACTTGCCCTTGAATTGCCAGCATTGACCCTCATATAAGGTTTTATGTTGCGCCACTGTTTGCCGGGTGGCGCGGCCTGCAACACACGCGGCAGCATTGGGCTGATAACGTCACTTTCCTCCCTGGGTTTTCCGGGTAGAATGCCCGCTTCGCCCGCAGCCATGCTGGCTGCCAGGTCGCGGTTTGCGCCGACCTCCATCCATTCGCCGGAAGATCCTGTCGATATGTTTGCGCCTCTGTTTAAAAAACTTTTCGGAAGCAAGAATGAGCGTGAAGTCAAACGCATGCTCAAGGCGGTGCAGTCCGTCAACGTCCTCGAAGAGCAGATGATCGCCCTCTCGGACGAACAGCTGCGTGGCAAGACCGAAGAGTTCAAGGGCCGTCTGGCCAAGGGCGAAACCCTCGACAAGTTGCTCCCCGAAGCCTTCGCCGTAGCCCGTGAGGCCGGTAAGCGGGTGATGGGTATGCGTCACTTCGATGTGCAGTTGATCGGCGGCATGACCCTGCATGAAGGCAAGATCGCCGAGATGCGTACCGGTGAGGGCAAGACCCTGGTAGGCACCCTGGCCGTCTACCTCAACGCGCTGTCCGGCAAGGGCGTCCACGTGGTCACGGTCAACGAATACCTGGCCCGCCGCGATGCCAACTGGATGCGTCCGCTGTACGAATTCCTCGGCCTGACCGTGGGTATCGTCACCCCCTTCCAGCCGCCGGAAGAGAAACGCGCCGCCTATGCCGCCGACATCACCTACGGCACTAACAACGAATTCGGTTTCGACTACCTGCGCGACAACATGGCCTTCAGCATGGAAGACAAGTTCCAGCGCGAGCTGAATTTCGCCGTGATCGACGAAGTCGACTCCATCCTCATCGACGAAGCCCGTACCCCGCTGATCATCTCCGGCCAGGCTGAGGACAGCTCCAAGCTGTACATCGAGATCAACAAGCTCATCCCGCGCCTGACCCAGCACATCGAGGAAGAGGAAGGTGTGGTGACCCAGGAAGGTCACTACAAGGTTGACGAAAAATCGCGTCAGGTCGAGCTCAACGAGGCTGGCCACCAATACGTCGAGGAGATGCTCACCGCAGCCGGCCTGCTGGCCGAAGGTGAGAGCCTCTACTCCGCGCACAACCTTGGCCTGCTGACTCACGTGTATGCCGGCCTGCGCGCGCACAAGCTGTTCCATCGCAACATCGAGTACATCGTGCAGAACGGCCAGGTGATCCTGATTGACGAGCACACCGGCCGTACCATGCCGGGCCGTCGCCTGTCCGAAGGTCTGCATCAGGCCATCGAGGCCAAGGAAGGGGTGAACATTCAGGCCGAGAGCCAGACCCTGGCCTCGACCACCTTCCAGAACTACTTCCGCCTGTACAACAAGCTGTCCGGCATGACCGGTACTGCCGACACCGAGGCGTTCGAGTTCCGCCAGATCTACGGTCTGGACGTGATGGTGATCCCGACCAACAAGCCGGTCGCGCGCAAGGACTTCAACGACCTGGTCTACCTGACTCAGGAAGAGAAGTACCAGGCCATCATCGCCGATATCAAAGACTGCCAGGCTCAGGGGCGGCCGATCCTGGTGGGTACCGCGACCATCGAAACGTCCGAGTACGTCAGCCAGTTGCTGAACAGGGAAGGTATCGAGCACAAGGTGCTCAACGCCAAGTTCCACGACAAGGAAGCCGAGATCATTGCTCAGGCGGGTCGTCCGGGGGCACTGACCATCGCGACCAACATGGCCGGTCGTGGTACCGACATCCTTCTGGGTGGTAACTGGGAAGTGGAAGTCGCGGCGCTGGAAAACCCCAGTGACGAACAGATCGCTCAGATCAAGGCCGACTGGCAGAAGCGTCACCAGCAGGTGATCGAGGCCGGTGGTCTGCATGTGATCGCTTCCGAGCGTCACGAATCGCGGCGTATCGACAACCAGTTGCGTGGCCGTGCTGGCCGTCAGGGTGACCCGGGCTCCAGCCGCTTCTACCTGTCGCTGGAAGACAACCTGATGCGCATCTTCGCCTCGGATCGGGTGAAGAACTTCATGAAGGCGCTGGGCATGCAGTCCGGCGAGGCCATCGAGCACCGCATGGTGACCAATGCCATCGAGAAGGCGCAGCGTAAGGTCGAAGGCCGCAACTTCGACATGCGTAAGCAACTGCTCGAATTCGACGACGTGGCCAACGAGCAGCGCAAGGTGATCTACCACATGCGCAACAGCCTGCTGGCTGCCGAGAGCGTCGGTGACACCATCGCCGAGTTCCGTGAGGAAGTGCTGAGCGCTGCCATCAACAGCCACATACCGCCGCAGTCGATGCCGGAACAGTGGGATGTTGCAGGCCTGGAATCCACCCTGCAGAGCGATTTCGGCCTCAAACTGCCGATTCAGCAGTGGCTGGACGAAGACGACAAGCTGTACGAGGAAACCCTGCGCGAGCGCATCCTCGCCGAGCTGCTGACTGCGTACAACGAGAAGGAAACCCAGGCCAGTGCCGAAGCGCTGCGTACCTTCGAGAAGCAGATTCTGCTGCGTGTGCTGGACGACCTGTGGAAAGACCACCTGTCGACCATGGATCACCTGCGACACGGTATCCACCTGCGTGGTTACGCGCAGAAGAACCCGAAACAGGAATACAAGCGCGAGTCCTTCGCCCTGTTCCAGGAGTTGCTGGAGTCGATCAAGCGCGACACCATTCGCGTACTGTGCCACGTACAGGTACGTCGCGAAGATCCGGCTGAAGAGGAAGCCCGTCTGCGCCGCGAAGCCGAGGCTTTGGCCAAGCGCATGCAGTTCCAGCACGCTGATGCGTCGGCGCTGACGGCTGAAGACGGCAGTGCTGAAGCGGGTGACGTTGCCGTAGCTGCCGCACCGGTGCGCGCAGAGGCGAAGGTGGGTCGCAACGAGCCCTGCCCTTGCGGTTCGGGCAAGAAGTACAAGCACTGCCACGGTCAGATCGGCTGATCGTCGGTCCGTATGGGCCGCTTGCAGTAGAGGGCGTATCGGCTATGCTGCCTGCGCCCTTACAACGCCGCGACGGCTCTGCCGCTCGCGGCGTTTTACCATTTCGCTGGCTGCTGCTGCGGCCACCACACACTCGAAGGAGCGCTCTCTATGGCTGTTGGTCTTGGCCCGCTATCTACCCTGCACCCGGTTCCTGGTTTCGAGCTGGGCATCGCCTCGGCCGGCATCAAGCGCCCTGGGCGCAAGGATGTTGTGGTGATGCGTTGTGCTGAAGGTTCGCGTATCGCCGGGGTGACCACCACCAACGCCTTCTGCGCCGCGCCGGTTTTGATCACCCGTGAGCGCCTGGGTGGTGACGTGCGTTATCTCTTGACCAACACCGGCAACGCCAACGCCGGTACCGGCGCCGATGGCCTGGCCCGTGCCCGCCGTGCCTGCGCGCGCCTGGCCGAGCTGACCGGAGTGGCGGAAAGCGCCGTGCTGCCGTTCTCCACTGGGGTGATTGGCGAGCCGCTGCCGGTGGAGAAGATCGAGGCCGCGCTGCAGGCCGCGCTGGATGACCTCAAGGCCGACAACTGGGAAGCGGCGGCCACCGGCATCATGACCACCGACACCCTGCCCAAGGGCGCCAGTCGCCAGTTCCAGCACGATGGCGTGACCATCACCGTCACCGGTATCTCCAAGGGCGCCGGGATGATCCGCCCGAACATGGCCACCATGCTCGGCTACATTGCCACCGACGCCAAGGTTGCGCAGGGCGTGCTGCAGGATCTGGTGCGCGA
>CAZIZA010000045.1:0-18016 GCA_964543555.1 uncultured Pseudomonas sp. | reverse complement strand
GTTCATCCAGCTGTTGTAGCGCGCCATCAGGCGGATATGGTCGATTCTCTGCATGGCCAATACCTGTTCTTATCCTTTCAGAAACGCTCACCGGCAATGGCCGGTAGCATCAGCTCACGTATGTAACTGGCATCGGACAGGCTCAGCAGCGTTCTTATCAAACGGGATTAGCTGACCCCTTCGCCATTTTGCGGCTACAACGCCGTGTCCGCGCAAGAGGGCATCGAGCGTCTAGCCGGCTGGGCGCATGCACGCCGCAAGTTCGTCGAGGCGCTGAAGGTGCAGCCCAAGGGCAAAACCGGCCGTGCCGATATGGCACTGAATCTGACCAACAAACTCTACGGCATCGAACGCGACCTGAAAGCAGCCAGCGACAGCGAGCGTCTAATCGCCCGTCAACCGCGCAGCCAACCGCTGCTCGATCGACTCATGACCTGGCTGCGCAAGACCCAGCCGCAGGTCTGTGCAAGGCGGTGAACTACCTGGCCAGCAACTGGAGCCAGCTGGTGCGCTACGTCGAGGGCGGGCACCTGCCAATCGACAACAATCGCGCGGAGAACGTCATCCGACCGTTCGTTATCGGGCGCAAGAACTGGCTGTGCAGCGACACGCCCAAGGGCGCCACGGCCAGCGCGCAGATCTACAGCCTGATCGAAACCGCCAAGGCCAATGGCCAGAAGCCATGCGCCTGGTTGCGCCACATCCTCGAACGCCTGCCTGCAGTACGGCGTATCGAAGATGACGAAACACTACTGCCGAGGAATTGCTCGCCAGCGAGCGCATCCTGACAGACCCGCCCCATCAGCACTAGGTGGGGTTTATGGAGCGGTTACGTATGAATCGCCCCGCAGGTTTGGCCAGTAAATGTCTGGCTGTCCTTTTCGGCCTTTTGTATTCGTCGCGTATCTCATGGGGGCTGGCTGTTCTTCGTCAGCGTCGCTTCACGCGCTTCCTTGCGGTTCTCTCGAATGCCGTTCCTCGATCTTTGTCCAGTGCTCTCTCTGTTACGCCTGTCTTTACCGTTTCCTTTTTGGCTGGCGGTGGATGGTGAAGGGCGATGACGCATTTTCGCGGCATTGAATAAGCCACGGAGGCGTCCCCCCCTTGAAGCGGATCCAGGTGGCGGCGCTGGTCTTGGATGTTTTCTGCTGCGACGTGCAGATGTCCTTCACGGGGATCGTCGGAGCACATGCCAAGGATGCTTGGGCCTTGGGGTAATGCCACCTTGCAACACATCGTTCCTAATGAATGTCTGGCCTGTGGCTTCAATGGCCTTGTCTCTACCGACATACCTAATCGTCGAAAAATATTGACAGCAAATATAAACGTAAATACCTTTTCGCATACCAAAAAGTAAAATTACTGTTATCGGTTTCGGGATGGCCTGAGAGATGAAGCGAGAGATTGAGGTTTGTGGGTTTGGGCGAGAGCAATTCCCCATGCTGCATCAGGCATTTGAAGGGAATTTCATCGATCGTGGTGAGATCGGTGCATCAGTAGCGGTAACTCAGAATAATCGTCTAGTGGCCTCCTTTTGGGCTGGTCACAAACACGATCTGGGGGGCGCCGGCGTCGCCATGCCAGCTCAATGGCAGCAGGAGACGCTGGTCAATGTTTGGTCCACCACCAAAGGTGTTGCTGCAGTGTGTGCGGCAATGCTTGTGGAGCAAGGCAAGATCGGTTTCAACACGCCGCTTGCGCAGTTCTGGCCGGCCTTCGAAGAAAAAGAAAAGCGTGCTGTGACGCTTGCCTCACTTCTTTCTCATCAGGCGGGGCTATGTGGATTTCGACAGCCCGTGTCTCCGGAGCATTTTTACGATCTGGAGGGCGCAGCCGCGGAGCTTAGCGAAATGATTCCGTTCTGGCCTCCGGGTTCCGGGCATGGCTACCACGCGCTGACCATAGGCATCTTGCTTAGTGCGTTGTTCCGCCGCGTAGATGGCCGTTCACTCAAGGATTTTGTCGAGCAGGAGTTGGCTGCGCGCTTTGGGCTAGACATTCATATCGGCCTGCCAGAGCGATTACGCGCCCAGGCATCTGGCGTAGTTGCTCCAGCCGATATGAGTACCAGCAATTATGCAACAGGGCTTACCGAGGCTCAGAAAGCTGCATTAATGAATCCGCTGATGTCGCCGGAAATAGCTAACACGCCAGCTTGGCAGGCCGCAGACAACGCATCAGCCAATGGTTTTGCTACCGCAGAGTCGCTGGCACGGCTTTATGGTGCATTAGCAACCGACGGTACCCTGGATTCTGTTGCCTTGCTCAGCGAAAGGGTTCTGGAGCACGCGATAACACCTCAAACTGCCCAGGCCGCTGACCTCGTAATGGGGATGGACTGCCAGTGGTCCTGTGGCTTTCTGGTGAATACGCTGGGAATTTATGGTCCGAACCCTTCTGCCTTCGGTCACTCCGGTTGGGGTGGCTCGTTTGCGTTCGCCGACAGGGACAGGGGCATTAGCTGTGCCTACACCATGAATCGCATGGGCACTCAGTTGGTTGGTGAGCCACGCGCTTCGGCATTGATATCTGCCCTGTACCAAGATTTGCACGGACACTGAAGGAGGTTTATGCGGCGGGCGTAAGTCGGTCGCGTGTAAGAGGTGAGCGTAATAATAAACGGCACGGTGAATATTGATTGCCGGAACCTAGCAAGGAGAGGTCATGAACAATAACAAGAATTCTGCATTTCTCTGCCTTACACCGTTGACTATCGCCGTAGGCCTGGTCACTTCAGGTCAAGCGAATGCAATAGCCTACGAGTTTGATAATGGCTGGAGCGGGCAGTGGAACACCACTGTTTCTTTAGGAACGCAGTGGCGTGCCGAGGCCCAGGACAATGAACTCTACAGTGCTGCCAACGGTGCGTTAGTCGGTAAGCCCAATGGGCTTGGAGACAAAATCGATAGCGGCAACCTCAACTACAACAAAGGTGATCGGTTCTCGACCGTTGCCAAATTCGTTACTGATCTGTCAATTCGCAAGGATGACCTTGGCGCGTTCGTGCGCCTCAAGGGTTGGTATGACTATACCCTCGAAAACGAGGACGTTAACTTCGGTAGCGTTTCCAATGGCTATCGTCCGCGCCGCCTGAACGACGATGGCTTTGAGGACCTACAAAAGTACAAGGGTATCTATCTGCTGGATGCCTATGTATACGACACATTCTACCTAAACGATAACCCGGTCATGGCTCGCCTGGGGCGTCAGGTTGTCAACTGGGGAGAGAGTGTCTTTATCCAGGGTGTTAACCAGGTCAATCCCCTGGATGTGCCTGCGTTGCGTCGTCCGGGGACTGAGATTAAGGAGGCTCTCCTTCCCATATGGATGGCATACATAAATGCCGGTTTTGACAACGGCCTCTCACTGGAAATTTTTTATCAGCTTAAATATGAAAGCACTCCGATTGAGGGGTGTGGCAATTACTGGGCCCAAACCGAAGGTGTCATCGGTCAATCTCTTGGTGATTGCAATGTTGCGGGGCTGATTATTCCGGGCATCAGTTCGCCTGACTCGCTCAATGCTGGCGGGTATGTGCCCGCATACAAGGGTAAAGCTCCTAAAGACAGTGGGCAGTGGGGGGTAGCGCTTCGTATCCCTGTTGAGGCGCTCGACGGCGAGTTGGGTCTGTACTATATGAATTATCACTCCCGCACACCGTTTGTCGGTGTACCCAATGGTCTGCCAGGCTCAATACCTTCATTTCCGAACGCTAGCCCGCCTTTGTTTGGCGGCGTTGGATCATCATGGGAATACCCGGAGGATATCCGTCTGTTTGGGCTTAGCTATACGACTGTCATTGATACCTGGTCGATTGGCGCTGAGCTCAGCTATTCCCCTAATCAGCCAGTTCAGCAGAATGGCGCGGATCTTCTGACGGGTATCCTTTCAGGTATCGGTCCGCTCGGCCATTTGCAAGGTCTCATGCTGACAGGATCTGCGCCTCAGCAGTTCTATGCTGCCTGGGATCGTTTTGAGCAGACGCAGTTGCTTGTAAACGGGTTAAATCTTTATTCCAACGTACTTGGCGCAGAGTCACTCACTGTTATCGGTGAAGTTGGAATGCAGTGGAACAACGTGCCCCAGGATCCCAATGGTGTGCGTTATGGGCGTGGCTTTATTTACGGAGTGGGTTCCAATGGCTCAGATCTGGGGAATACCTGCACTGCCGCCGGAGGCACCAACACGCATCCAGTCGGTTGCAAAAACGACGGCTATGTCACCGATTTTGCGTGGGGCTATCGCATGCGCGCTCAGCTTGATTATGCCAATGTATTCGGCAGCGGCATAAAAGTCTCACCTTACGGTTTTCTCAGTCACGACGTAGATGGCGTCTCGCCGGATGGGCAGTTCAACGAGGGGCGACTCACAACCTCGGTTGGCGTCGGCTTTGAGTACGACAGAAAACACAAAGTCGATCTCAGCTATGTGCGATTCAGTAATGATGCAGACTACGACGCTTTGCGTGATCGCGACTACTACGGCGCGAACTACAGCTATAGCTTCTGATTTCATAACAACAACTAGACGAGAAAATCAATGATCAGCATGTCTCTTCATGCAGTGCGCATCGCTGCGTTTCTTTTGGCGGCTCTGGTATTCTCACTGGCGCCTCAATGTTTTGCTGCCATTACTCCAGAGCAGGCAGCCCGCTTGGGTCAAGATCTGACGCCGGTAGGGGGGGAAGTCGCAGGGAACAGCTCAGGCAGTATTCCACCTTATACGGGTGGGCTTACGATGCCACCTGAAGGCTGGAGTCCGGAGCAAGGGTACGTTAACCCCTTTGCCGGCGAGCAGCCGTTATTCACTATTACTGCTGCCAATATGGAGCAGCACAAGGAAAAACTAACACCGGGCATGCAGGCGCTACTGAAGCGATACCGTCAATTCAGTATGCCGGTTTATCCGACACACAGGACCGCTGCGCTACCAGAGGCGGTGCAGGCCAAAGTCAAAGCGCAGGCTGCCACTGTCAGGCTGAGTGGATATGGCCTGGAAAATCTCAATGGCTCTACTACACCGTTTCCGATTCCTGAAAACGGCCTTGAAGCAATCTGGAATCATAATCTTCGATATTTGGGTGGAGGTCTTAAGCGCACCTTCATTCAAACGCCTATCAGGGCCAATGGTACTTATACATTAGTGCGCGGATATGAGCGCCGAGTCTTCGACACTAATATGGATCAGCACCGTGAGAATCATCTGTACAGCTTTATCGGCAAGATACTCTCGCCAGCATCTTTGACCGGTAATATCACGCTTGTTCATGAACCGATTGATCAGACAAAAGAGCCGAGGTCGGCATGGATCTACAGTGAAGGTCAGCGGCGAGTCCGGCGGGCGCCTATTATCGCCTATGATGCTCCCATCGAGGGCTCGGACGGTTTGATCACCAACGACGAATACGATGGCTTTAACGGTGCGCCAGATCGTTACGATTGGCAGTTACTGGGCAAAAAGGAAATGTATGTTCCTTATAATGCCTATGCTCTGAAATCAAAATTGTTGTCTTACAGCGAGCTGCTTCAGGAGGGTACGCTCAACGCCAAGCACATGCGCTACGAGTTACACCGGGTGTGGGTTATTCAGGCTACGGTTAAGGCGGGAGAGCGTCATATGTATCCGCAAAGAACCTTTTATCTGGATGAAGACTCCTGGAACGTACTCGCAAGTGATGTGTACGACTCACGAGGTGAACTGTGGCGCGTTGCACTTCATCCACTCATTCAGTACTACGATGCAAATTTTCCATGGTACGCTGCCAGTGTCTGGCACGATCTCTTAAGTGGCGCCTATCTTGTGTCAGGCCTGGCCAATGAAGAAAAGGAGCCCTGGACCTTCGGTGAGCGAGCGCGTGCCAGCGATTTCGAGCCAAGCTCCCTGAGACGGATGGGCAATTGAATCGAGCCCTCTGTGCCCTGGCCTCACGCTAAGAGGGTGCAGAGGGTCAAGAGTCTGCTTCATCGTACGTATAAGGCGCGCCTGGAATGCAGGCATCCGGTATACTGTCAGGCTCTCTTTTCAATTGCCTTGTACGTGCTCTACGATGGATCAGTCTGAAAGCAAAAAAGATCTTAAGCGACGAGAAATCATCATCGTGGCCTCCCGCCAAATGAACGAGCAGGGTGCAACGGCGATCAGGTTGAGCAAGCTATCCCAGCTCGTGGGGCTAACCAGAAATGCACTTTACTATTACTTCAAGGATCGAAGTGCACTGATACATGCCTGCTACTTGTTTGCGTGTAAAAACAACGCAGAAGATCTGGATTTTGCGTTGTCAGTAAAAGGTGGTGCCGCGGAGAAATTATGCGCCTACATCGATAGAACCCTGTTGGGGCCCAATGCAGAGCGCGCTGTACTGACAGATTTGGATATTCTGTCTGGCGTCCAGAGATCTGAATTAGCTAGAATTATTAGCCAAAACGAAAGCTTGCTTGAATCGATCCTTAACGAGGGGATCAATTCAAGGCAGTTTAGGCCGTTTAACGTAGCTGTTTGTGCCCAGGTTATTCAAGGTTTGCTCAGTTGGGCGCAGCTCTGGTATCGCTGGGTTTCACTTGACCAGCAAGCGCTAGATAGCCACTACCAGATAGCGGCTGATGCGATCAAGCGAGCAGTGCTGGAAGGCGTTAGTACGGATCGGACATTCTCGTTTTACTTTCAGCAACAATGGGTTGATCTGTCACTCAGGCCTCTCAAGGCATTCGACTCGGAAAGCCTTCAGAAGGAGAAGCTTTACCAACTCGTTGGGTGTGCCTCTCTGCTTTTCAACAAGAAAGGTATACAGGCTACGACGTTTGATGATATTGCGGATCAGTTGGGTGCTACCAAGGGTGCGGTCTATCATTATTTCAAAGATAAGAATGCTCTTGTCAGAGCGTGCTTCCTTGATGCGTTCGAGAAGTACGATAGCATTGCAGAAATTGCAATGCGCAGCTCCGATAACCCCTTGGAACAAATGTGGGCCTCCCTGCATTTGAACTGCCAGGCGCAAATGACTCAGTCGCCTCCGCTAACGTTGCAGGGCAGCACGTCAAATCTGTCGAAGTCGCATATAGCTCGTGTCACGTTGATTGCTAAAAAGATGTCAAGTATTAGAGCGGCTGCAATAGCGGCCGGGCTTCACTCGGACATTGATGAAAATATCATCAACCTCTCCCCGGGTGCTTTTTTCTGGATATCCAGATGGCTAGAGGGCAGAGCGATAGAGAGTGAAATGACGCTGGCGGATGAGGTGTGTCGTATAATTTTCACAGGCATTAATTATCTATAACTAAATACATGCCTTTGCCTGCATTAACTCAGACCAGCGCGTGGTGTATGCGGGGGAGAGCAATTCTCTCCGCATGGTCCATTCGGCTGGCTTGGCGATGCGTCCCGGCTGAAGTGTTCCACGGCCCCAGCGATTATTGATCGCGTCCAGGGTACTCATCAGTCGTTCGGCTTTCACCGGTTGTTCAGAAGCGAACAGGTCTGGTGTGTACTCGTGCTTGTGACATAGGTCCAGCAGCATTACTTGAGCCTTGGCGTAGCTGAACCCCTCTCTGTACACCTGCTGCAATCCGGCTTGTGCGGCCTGGGTGATCAGGCGGCTATCGTCGGTTGGGTAGGGTAGTTGGCAGAGAACGCCATTGGTGTATTTGGCCTCGGTTGGGTTGAACATCCCGGTGCGTAGGCTGACCCGCACTTGCCTGCAGAGTGACCCTTGCTTACGCAGCTTTTCAGCGGCACGCATGGCATGGCTGGTAACGGCCCCTTGTATAGGCGATAGCTCACGCAAACGCTTGCCGAACGAGCGGCTGCAGCAGATCTCCTGCTTGGGTTCGATGTCGTTATCGATTTCCAGGCACGCCACACCGCGCAATTCTCGTACGGTTTTCTCGACGATGACGTTGAAGCGCTTGCGCAGTGTTCGCGCATCCATTTGCGCCAGATCCCAGGCGGTTTTGATGCCCATGCCTTGCAGATGTACTTGCATGCGCGGGCCGATGCCCCAGACTTCCTCGGCAGGCATGGCCTTGAGCAGCTTGTCGCGACGTACAGAATCGCGAATGTCCACGACACCTCCAGTCTGTTTTTGCCAGCGCTTGGCGGCGTTATTGGCGAGTTTGGCCAGTGTCTTGGTGGTGGCGATGCCAATGCCGACAGGGATGCCGGTCTTCTGTTTGACCTCAGCTTGTATATGTCGAGCCATCGACTCCAATGGTTCAGGTAGCCCGTTCATATCAGCAAAGGCTTCGTCGATGCTGTAAACCTCGATGCTCGGAAAGCGGCTTTCCAAGATCGCCATCACACGCTCGCTCATGTCGCCATACAGGGCGTAGTTGCTACTGAAGGCGACGATGCCGTGGCGCTTGAGGTCGCCTCTGATCTCGTGGAAGAGCGCGCCCATCTTCACGAACGGCTTTGCATCTGCAGAGCGGGCAATCACGCAGCCGTCGTTATTGCTCAACACCACGATGGGAGTGCGCAGCAGATCGGGGCGGAATACTCGCTCACAGCTGGCATAAAAGCTGTTGCAGTCCACGAGTGCGTATGCCGAGTCAGCCATGGGCGAGGTGATTCCGCAAGCTGTGCGTGACGACGCCCCAGATCATGAGTTCATCATTTTCAAGAACATAGTAGGGCGGGTAGTCCCGGTGCTCTGAAAGAAGTACATACCCGGCACGGCCTTTAGCCAGCCGTTTTACGAACACATCGCCGTTCAAGCTCGCTACGACGATGTTGCCGGGTTTGGCAGGCAATGCACGGCTAACGATCAGGTAGTCACCATCGAAGATGCCCGCGCCGGTCATGCTCTCTCCGCTGACCAGGACTACATAAGTGTGCGGGGCGTTCAACTCGAGTAGTTCATCCAGGGAGAGCTTGCGCTCCGCGTGATCCAGCGCTGGGCTTGGGAAGCCCGCAGGAATGCGTGCATCAAAGTAAGGCAGGCATGTATCGCCAGGGCTTAGCTCCGCAAGGATTGAGGCATTGCTCATGACTAAAACCATAGTAACTGTATATGTGTACAGTATATGCGGGTTCAGGGATGTGGCAAGGGCGTTTCATCGGTGCCTGAGGTGACAACATGCTCGCCGGAAGTCGGCTCATTCCTGGTCTCAGCTGCCAGTGACGGCCGGCAGTGCCCATGACAATTTGACAGTGAGGAAATAGCGGCTAGGTTGAAATTGAGTCCAGTGGGCTCGTCTCAACTCACTTACAAGGAACGTGAAACGATGAAAAACTACATTCCATCTATCCTCTTCGTGCTTCTTGCCTCTTTCTCCTTCGCGGTATCTGCAGTCGAAACGGAAAAAAACGAGGCTGGCGAATCGGTCGCCGTGCAAGCTGCTCAGGCTATAAGCGTCAATCTGAATACTGCCGATGCTGAGACGCTCCAGCGTGAGCTGGCTGGTATCGGTGCGACCAAGGCTCAGGCTATCGTGGCTTATCGCGATGCCCATGGCAGCTTTGCTTCGGTTGACGAATTGCTGGAGGTAAAAGGTATCGGTGAGGCGACGCTGAATAAGAATCGCGACAAGCTGACAGTCGACTGATGTCGGCGTGTGGTGTCATCGGGGCCGGTCACTGACCGGCCTTTTTATTGTGTGTACGCGTTGCAAGCGCTTCAAATGGGTGGTGAGAGAGGGGCTATCACTCACCTTTTCAGCAAATGCTGGCAAACTTGCGCTTCGATTTTCGACAGGAGTCAGTCGATGCCCGCCAGCCCGGAGTTGTCCCCCGGTCTTATCGTCATTCACGGTAACCATCTCGAAGAGCTGCGTGCGCTGGCCGTGCAGTGGATGCGCCGCTACCCGCTGCGACCACTGGAGAACGAGGTGCTGCTGGTGCAGAGCAACGGCATCGCCCAGTGGCTCAAGCTGGCGTTGGCCGAACGCGATGGCTGCGGTATCGCGGCGGCGCTGGATGTTGATCTGCCGGCGCGCTTTCTCTGGCAGGCGTATCGCAACGTGCTGGGCAAGGACGCGATTCCGCAGCAGTCGCCGCTGGACAAGGCGCCGCTGACCTGGCGTCTGATGCGGCTGCTGCCTGGGTTGCTGGCCGAGGAGGCGTTCGCTCCGCTGCGCCGCTTCCTCGCCGATGACCAGGACTTGCGCAAGCGCCACCAACTGGCCGAGCGTCTGGCCGATCTGTTCGACCAATACCAGGTTTATCGCGCCGACTGGCTGGCGGATTGGGCGGCAGGACATGATCGTCTGCGTACCTCGCGTGGCGGCGAAAGGGTGCTGGAGGGCGATTCCCGTTGGCAACCCGCGCTGTGGCGTGCCTTGCTGGCGGACGTTGGCGAACAGCATCTGGCTGAAAGTCGCGCCGGCGTGCATCCGCGTTTCGTCGCGCGCATGGGCAAGCTGGATGCAGCGCCCCCTGGGCTGCCTCGGCGCATCACCGTTTTCGGTATCTCCTCATTGCCGGCCCAGGTGCTGGAAGCGCTGGCGGCCATGGCGCGTTTCAGTCAGGTCATGCTCTACGTGCACAACCCCTGTCAGCACCACTGGGGCGACATCGTTGAAGACAAGGATCTGCTGCGCCACGAATACCGCCGTCAGCAGCGCAAGGGCAAACCAGGCGCCCAGATCGGTCTGTTCGAGCAGGAAGACTTGCACCAGCACGGGCAGCCGCTGCTGGCTGCCTGGGGCAAGCAGGGGCGCGACTACATCAATCTGCTGGATCAGTACGACGAGCCACAGCGTTACCGTGAGCAGTTCGAACGCATCGACCTGTTCAGTCCGGCCGGTGAGCGTTGCCTGCTCGGCCAGTTGCAAAACGACATCCTCGACCTGCGTCCGCTGGCGGAAACCCGCAGCACCTGGCCGCCGGTCGACCCCGCGCGTGATCATTCGCTGCGCTTTCATGTAGCCCACAGCGCCCAGCGCGAGGTGGAGGTGCTGCACGATCAACTGCTGGCCAGCTTCAGCGAGGATGCCACGCTGCGCCCGCGCGACGTGATCGTCATGGTGCCGGACGTCAATGCCTACGCACCGCATATCCAGGCCGTGTTCGGCCAGTTCGCCAGCGACGACCCGCGTTTCATCCCCTTCACCCTGGCTGACCAGGGGCTGCGCGGTAAGGAACCAATGATCATCGCGCTGGAGCATTTGCTGCGTCTGCCGGACAGCCGCTTCAGCGTCAGCGAGATTCTTGATTTGCTGGATGTCGCCGCACTGCGTCAGCGCTTCGCCATCGCCGAGGATCAGTTGCCCACGCTGCGTCGCTGGCTGGAGGGCGCCGGTGTGCGCTGGGGGCTGGATTCGAGCCAGCGGCAGTCGCTCGGTCTGGGCGAGAACCTGGAGCAAAACACCTGGCGCTTCGGTCTGCGGCGCATGCTGCTGGGCTACGCGGTGGGTACGGGCGACGCTTTTGCCGACATCGAGCCCTATGATGAGATCGGCGGGCTCGATGCCGCGCTGATCGGTCCGGTGACGCGTCTGCTGGAAAGCCTCGACCGGCATCTGCAGGTACTGCGTAAGCCGGCCACGCCAATGCAGTGGGGCGAACACCTGCGCAGCCTGCTCGACGACTTTTTCCTGGCGCAGAACGACCGCGAAGAGGTGCTGACGACTCAGTTGCTCGATGCGCTGGATGCATGGCTTGAGCTGTGCGAGGCTGCGACGCTGGACGAGGCGCTGACTGTGCCGGTGGTGCGCGAAGCCTGGCTGGGCGGGCTCGATCAGGGGGGGCTGAGTCAGCGTTTTCTCGCCGGTGCGGTGAATTTCTGCACCCTGATGCCGATGCGTGCGATCCCGTTCCGTCAGGTCTGCCTGCTGGGCATGAACGATGGCGACTATCCGCGCAGTCAGGCGCCGCTGGATTTCGACCTGATGGCCGGTGACTACCGTCCTGGTGATCGTTCGCGCCGTGAAGATGACCGCTACCTGCTGCTGGAAGCATTGCTGGCGGCGCGTGACCGTCTCTATATCAGCTGGGTCGGGCGTAGCATTCGCGACAATAGCGAGCGTCCGCCTTCCGTGCTGGTTGGCCAACTGCGCGACCATCTCGCCAGTGCCTGGACGCTGGTCGGTGGTGGCGACCTGCTGCATGGGGTGACCACGGAGCACCCGTTGCAGCCTTTCAGTCGTCGTTACTTCGGCAGTGATCCGCAGCTATTCAGCTATGCCCGGGAATGGGCCGCGCTGCATGGCCAGGCCGCGCCCTGCGAGGGCGCTGCCCCCCTGTCGGTCTGGGAGGAGGGGCAGCAGCTTACGCCCGAACTGTTGCAGTCGTTTCTGCGTGATCCGGTGAAGTGTTTCTTTACCCGCCGCCTCAAGGTTTTTCTTGATGAAGAAGAGCAAGCGCAGCTGGACAGCGAGCCATTCGCTCTCGACGGTTTGCAGCGCTATCAGTTGCAGGCAACGCTGCTCAAGGCGGCTGTCGCCGGCGAGGGAGACTGCGATGAGGCGCTGAGGTCGGCAGCCGACCGCCTGCAACGCAGTGG
This sequence comes from uncultured Pseudomonas sp., assembly GCA_964543555.1. Classification (GTDB taxonomy): domain Bacteria; phylum Pseudomonadota; class Gammaproteobacteria; order Pseudomonadales; family Pseudomonadaceae; genus Aquipseudomonas. Next base: position 5,580 of record CAZIZA010000045.1, on the reverse strand, counting down.
CGTGCTGCCGTTGGCAGGCTTTGGCCAGCAGTACCGCAACGCTCTGCTGGAGCCATTGCCGGCGCAGGTGCAGCGCTATCAGGGGCTTTGCCTGTGCTGGCCAACACTGCTGGAGTCACCGCAGCGCCTGTTTTTCAGCGCAGCCGGTGTTGAGCTCGATGGCTGGCTCGCCGGGCTGCGACAGAAGGCCGACGGCAGCCTGGCACGGCTGGAACTGCTGCCGGGTGCGTTGCACAAGGACAAGAGCTGGAAGTGGCATCGCCTGCTGCGGCCCTACGTGCTGCACGTCATAGCAGCGGCCTGCGGTGTCCCGTTGACTACCCTGTTGGTCGGCGAGGATCGCAGCCTGGCCTTCGAACCCCTACCGACGGAGCACGCAGCCCGCCAACTGACCACATGGCTGCAAGCCTGGAACGCTGGCATGCAGACGCCTCTGCCGGTCGCCCTGAAAACCTCCCTGGCCTGGCTGCAGGACAACAACGAGGACAAGGCTCGCAGCGTCTACGAGGGCGGCTACAACCTCTCCGGTGAAGTCCAGAGTAGCGCCAGCCTGGCGAGGCAGTTCCCGGACTACACCGCACTCACCGCCGATGGCCAGTTTCCGGCATGGAGCGAACGGCTCTACCAGCCGCTGCTCGACAGCCATCCGCAAGCGCTCGAGGAGGACGCAGCATGAGTCAACAGCGCCCTCTGGCCCTGACCTTTCCCCTGCATGGCAGCCGCCTGATCGAGGCCAGCGCCGGCACGGGCAAGACCTTTACCATTTCCGCGCTCTACCTGCGGCTGATCCTCGGTCATGGCGGCGATGCCGCGTTTCGCGAGGCCCTTTTGCCGCCGCAGATTCTGGTGGTGACCTTCACCGATGCCGCCACTCGCGAGCTGCGCGAGCGGATTCGCGCGCGTCTGGTCGAGGCGGCAACAGTGTTTCGTGGCGATGCTCAAGGCGACGACCTGCTGCGTGAGTTGCGTGCGGATTTCGCGCAGACGCAGTGGGACGAATGCGCCCGCCGTCTGGAGCTGGCAGCGCAGTGGATGGACGAAGCCGCCGTGTCCACTATCCACGGCTGGTGCCAGCGCATGCTGCGCGAGCATGCCTTCGACAGCGGCAGCCTGTTCAGCCAGACCCTGGAGACCGATCACAGCGAGTTGTTGGCCGAAGTGGTGCGCGATTACTGGCGCCAGCACTGCTATCCGCTGCAAGGCGCGGCGCTGCAATGGGTAGCAAGCGTCTGGGGCACGCCCGACGGTCTTGGCGCCAGGTTGCGCCCCTTGCTGGGTGAGGAGGGTGAAGAACCGACGCAGTCACTGGGCGAACTGCTCGATAACGTGCTCCAGCAGCGTGAGCAGGCGCTGGCCGCGCTCAAGTCGCCGTGGCTGGCCTGGGCCGATGAGTTGCAGCTGTTGCTGGATGCGGCGGTGGCGGCCAAGCAGGTGGACGGCAAGAAAATCCAGGCGCGTTTCTACAACCCCTGGCTGGCCAAGCTGCGCGAATGGGCCGGCGGCGAAGAGCCGCGTCTTGACCTGGGCACGGGATTCACTCGCCTGACCCCCGACGGCCTGGCGGAAGCCTGGAAGGGCGAGCCGCCAGATCATCCGGCATTGGCTGCCATGGCTTTACTCACGTCTCAGCTCGATGCGCTGCCTGATCCTGCTGACGCGGCGTTGCGCCATGCGGCGGCCTGGGTTCGCCAGCGCTTCGACTGGGAGAAACGCCAGCGGGCGGAAATGGGCTTCGACGACATGCTCGTGCGCCTGGACGCTGCCTTGCAAGGCAGCAACGGCCCGCGCCTGGCCGAGGTGATCCGCCGCCAGTTCCCGGTGGCGATGATCGATGAATTCCAGGACACCGACCCGCTGCAGTACCGCATCTTCGATACGCTTTACGAGGTCGAGGCCAATCGCGACGACTGCGGCCTGTTCATGATCGGCGACCCTAAACAGGCCATTTACTCCTTCCGTGGCGCCGACATCCACACCTATCTGCGTGCGCGTCGGGCGACGTTCGGTCGGCACTACAACCTGGAAAAGAACTTCCGCTCCAGTCAGGCCATGGTCGATGCCGTCAACGGGGTTTTCCTGCGTGCCGAACAGCGTGACGGCGGCGAAGGGGCCTTTCTGCTGCGCGATGATCTGCCGTTTTTCGAAGTGGACGCGCAGGGGCGAGGTGAGGTCTGGAGCGTCGACGGCCAGGCGCAGCCAGCCCTGACGGTGTGGCAATTGGCGAGTGAAGAGCCGGTTGCCAAGGGCGCCTATCTGGCTGCCATGGCAGCCGGTGCGGCCAGCGAGATCGTGCGCCTGCTGGATCTGGGGCAGCGCGGACAGGCCGGTTTTAGCAAGGAGGGGGCACTCAGTGCTCTGCTGCCCAGTGACATCGCGGTGTTGGTGCGAGACTTCAACGAGGCCCAAGCAATTCGTGGCGAACTGGCTACACGTGGCGTGCGCAGTGTCTACCTCTCCGACAAGGATTCGGTGTTCGCTGCCCAGGAGGCACGTGACCTGCTGCTGTGGCTGCGCGCCTGTGCCGAGCCGGATCAGGATCGTCCGCTGCGTGCAGCGCTGGCCAGCGCGACGCTGGGGCTGGCGTTGGCTGAGCTGGAGCAGCTCAACCTCGACGAGCGCACCTGGGAACGTCGGGTCATGCAGTTCCGCGACTATCGTCAGCGCTGGCAGCGCCAGGGCGTACTGCCGATGCTGCGCCAGTTGCTGCAGGACTTCGAACTGCCGCAGCGGCTGATGGCACGTGACGATGGCGAGCGGGTATTGACCAACCTGTTGCACCTGGCCGAACTGCTGCAGCAGGCTGCCGCCGAACTCGATGGCGAGCTGGCGCTGATTCGCCACCTGGGCGAGCTGCTGGCCGGTGAGGGCCAGGCGGCCGATGAGCAGGTGTTGCGCCTGGAGAGCGACGAGGCGCTGGTGCGCGTGGTGACCATCCACAAGTCCAAGGGCCTGGAGTATCCCCTGGTGTTCCTGCCATTCATCTGCGCCTTCCGCCCGGTGGATGACAAGAAGCCGCTACAGGTCCACGACGGTGAACGTCGCCGGTTGGTGCTCAAGGCCGATGAGGACAGTCTGGCGCGCGCCGAGCGTGAGCGCCTGGGTGAAGACCTGCGCCTGCTTTACGTAGCGCTGACCCGCGCCCGCCACGCCTGCTGGCTGGGCGTGGCGGATCTGAAGATCGGTAACGGCAAGAAGTCGCGCCTGCATGAGTCGGCTATCGGTTACCTGCTCGGTGGTGGCGAGCCTCTGGCGGCCAGTGCTGTGCTCGCTGATTGGCTCGCGCCCTTTGCCGCCGGCCTGGAAAGCACTGTTGTGCCAGTGCCACCCGCCAGCGAGCAGCGCTATCGGGTGATCGAAGATGAGCGCTTCGAGCCGCACTGGCGCACGCCGCTACGGCGCGCCGCCGACCATTGGTGGATTGCCTCCTACAGCGCGCTGCGTCTGGACGAGGACTCGCCCAGCCAGGTCAGCCGCCATGAAGACGCCGCGCCCGACAGTCCGGCGATGCAGAACGCCATCGACGACGAGAACCCGTTACTGGCCCTGGCACCGCTGCCGGCCTCCGCTCAGGGGTTGCATCGTTTCCCGCGCGGGCCCAATCCCGGCACCTTCCTCCATGGTCTGCTGGAAATGGCGGCGCAGGAAGGCTTCGCGACCCTGGCGCAGAATCCGCCAAGGTTGCGCGAGGCGCTGGCCAGGCGCTGCCAGCGGCGTGGCCTGGAAAGCTGGATCGATCCGCTGCAGGACTGGCTGCTGACACTGCTGAGCCAGCCGCTCCCGCTGGCGGGTGCGGATGCTGTCGTGCTGGCACAACTGACGCAGTACCAGCCCGAGCTGGAGTTCTGGTTCGAGGCGCGTGGGGTCGATGTCAGACTGCTGGATCAGTGGGTGCAGCAGTGCGAATTGCCGGGTATCGCCAGGCAGCCGCTGCGGGCTGACACCCTCAACGGTATGTTCAAGGGCTTCATCGATCTGGTATTCGAACATCAGGGGCGTTACTACGTGGCGGATTACAAATCCAACTGGCTCGGCAGCGACGAAAGCGCCTATACCCGTGAGGCGATGGAGACGGCCATCGCCAGCCACCGCTATGACCTGCAATACGTGCTCTACGTGTTGGCCCTGCATCGGCAGTTGCGACTGCGCCTGCCGGATTACGACTACGACCGGCATGTGGGTGGTGCGCTCTATGTGTTTCTGCGCGCACCGCAGCAGGGCGCCTACCTGGCCCGGCCTCCTCGTGAGTTGATCGAGCGGTTGGACGCGCTGTTCATGGGCGAAGCCGGGGAGGGCGGCGCATGAGTACGATGCTTGCATCAGCGCTGCGTGATCGCGCTGAACTCTTTGCCCTACTTTCTATATGGAGCGAGCGCGGTTGGCTGCGCGAGCTGGATCGGGCGTTGGCACAGTTGTTCGCCGAACTGGATCCGCAGGCTTCACCGCTGCTCCTGCTAGGCGCCGCGCTGGCCAGTCATCAGTTGGGCCAGGGGCATGTCTGTCTGGACCTGGCTGCCACGCTGGCCAATCCGGATTTCACCCTGTCTCTACCACCGGAAGGTGATGAGGCGGAAGAGTCGATGATTCTGCCGTCCCAGGTACTAACTGGACTCAGCCTGGAGTCCTGGTTGGCAGCCTGTGCGGGCAGCTCGTTGCTGGAGTCCGAGGGGGCCCCGTTGGTGCTCAGCGGCGCCTGTCTATATATGAGGCGTTACTGGAACTATGAACGTCAGGTGGCTGGCGATATCGCGCGGCGCCTGCAGGCGAGCGCTGCTGCGCCGGCCGACCTGGCTGCGCGGCTGGCTTTACTCTTTCCCGAACCGCTGATGGTGAATGGCCAGCGCCTCACCGACTGGCAGAAGCTGGCCTGTGCCATGGCCGCTCAGGGACGCTTCACGCTGATCACCGGAGGACCAGGCACCGGCAAGACCACCACGGTGGTGCGTCTGCTGGCTTTGTTGCAGGAGGCTGCCATGGCCACTGGCGAGCCGCTACGTCTGAGCCTGGCAGCGCCCACCGGCAAGGCAGCCGCGCGGCTGACCGAATCCATCGGCGCGCAGGTGCAGTCGCTTGCGTTGGACGAGCGCGTGCGTGAGCAGATTCCAACCTTGGTCACAACATTGCATCGCTTGCTCGGCAGTCGTCCCGGCAGCCGGCATTTCCGTCACGATGCCGCCAACCCCTTGCCACTCGATGTGCTGGTGGTCGACGAAGCCTCGATGATCGACCTGGAAATGATGGCCAGCCTGCTGGACGCACTGCCAGCGCATGCGCGTTTGATTCTGCTGGGCGACAAGGATCAGCTCGCGTCGGTAGAGGCTGGCGCGGTGCTGGGCGACCTGTGCCGAGAGGCGGAAAGCGGCGGCTATAGCGAAGCGACGCGCGCCTGGCTGGAAAATCAGACGGGAGAGCGGCTGGACGATCCGGCGCTGTTGCGCGGTGACAGAGCGCTGGCGCAACATATCGTCATGCTGCGCCACTCGCGTCGCTTCGGCAGTGGCTCGGGTATCGGGCGCCTGGCGCGTGCGGTGAACCAGGGCGATGCGCAGACGGCTCGTGCGACTTTGGCAGCCGGTGCGGATG
>CAZIZA010000044.1:0-18099 GCA_964543555.1 uncultured Pseudomonas sp. | reverse complement strand
GCTCCTGCTCTTCACGGAACAGCTTGAGCACCTGCAGGCCGCTGCCGCCATTGAGATTGGCCTCGTGCAGGGTCTTGCCGATCATCGGTGAGTCATGTGGCACCAGCAACTCGGTCATAAAGGTGCGCGCCAGGTCAGGGCGCAGCTGGCGTGACAGGGTCTCGCGCTCTGGCAGCAGGTGGCGGCCGATGGTCAGCAGATACAGCATGCCGAAAGCCGCCATGACCAGGCCGACGCCGGTGATTTCGAAGATACCAAAGGGCGCCATGCCCGCTTTGCGTGCGACACCGTCGACCAGGATGTTGGTCGAAGTGCCAATCATGGTCAGGGTGCCGCCGAGGATGGTGGCGTAGGACAGCGGAATCAGCAGTTTCGACGGCAGGGTGCCGGCGCGGCGCGCCAGGGCGATCGCCACTGGAGTGAGAATGGCCACCACCGGTGTGTTGTTCAGGCAGGCGGACACCACCAGCGCGGTGACGGTCAGGCCGGTAAGGACGCGAATCGGGCTGGTACCGACCAGATTGCCCAGCCAATTGCCGAGGGCGTCGATGCAGCCGGTACGTTCCAGGGCGGCGGAGAGTACGAACATGCAAGCGATGGTCACAGGGGCTGAGTTGGACAGCACGCTGAGTACTTCGCCCGGGGTCAGCAACTGGCTGATTAGCAGAGCGGCCACGGCAATGGCCGCGACGATGTCCGGGCTCCACTTTTCCCGAATGAAGGCATAAAGCACCCAAACCAGCAGGGCGCCGACGAACAGCAAGGGTAGGGAGTCCCAGGGCATGAGCATCCTTAGCGTCGAATCTCGTGTGAGGTATCGGGCGCGCACCTGGGCGGCCTGGCAGGGCGCCAAGATAGAGGGCTTCTCTTAGATAGTCTAAGAATGTTTGGGTAGATTGATATGCTTTTTTGGTTTAACAGATAAACGCCGGGCGCCAGCGAGGTTCACGATGAACAGCTGATCTCGAGATGCTTGCCCCATTCCGGCGGGCGCTCGGCATAGCGCTCCTTACCCGGTTGCTCATCGAACGGGCGGGACAATACCGTGTGCAGTTCACGCACCGGGCCATAGTCGCCCTGTTCGGCGGCTGCGATGGCCTGCTGCGCCAGGTAGTTGCGCAGGATGAACTTGGGGTTGACCGCGTGCATACGTCTCCGGCGGTCGTTCTGCTCGCCGCCTTCCAGCGCGCAGCGCGCTTGGTAATTCAGGCTCCAGGCATCGAAGCCTGCGAGGTCCACGAAGTCGTTTCGCACTGTGTTCAGCGCTTCGGCCGGCGCCTGTTCGCCGAGGCGGCGGAAGAACAGCGTGTAGTCGGTAGCCTTGCCTGCCTGCATCAGTTGCAGCAGACGCTGGATCAGCGCTTCGTCCTCATCCTCGGCGCGGGTGAAACCCAGGCGCTTGCGCATCAGGTCGAGGTAATTTGCCTGGTACAGCGGCAGGAACAACTCCAGCGCTTCGCGAAGGCGCTCGACGGGGGCGAAAGGCGTCAGCGCCTGTGCCAGAGCCGCGAGGTTCCAGTGCGCAATGGGCACTTGATTGCTGAAGCTGTAACGACCGGTGTCGTCGGAGTGGTTACAGATGTGGTTGGCGTCGAAATCGTCGAGGAAGGCGTAGGGGCCGTAGTCGAAGGTGATACCGAGGATCGACATGTTGTCGGTGTTCATCACGCCATGGCAGAAGCCATAGGCCTGCCAGTGGGCGATCATTGCGGCGGTGCGTTCGATCACTTCGTGCAGCAGCGCCAGCCAGGGTTCGTCCTGTTCCAGGCACTGCGGGAAGTGGCAGGCCATGACGTGTTCGCCCAGGGTCTTCAGGTGCTCGTGTTGGCGCGTGTAGTAGAAGTATTCGAAGTGCCCGAAACGCACATGGCTCTGCGCCAGGCGCAGCACCATGGCCGCGCTTTCCTGCTTCTCGCGCCACACCGGTGTCTCCGAGGCGGTCACGCACAGCGCGCGCGAGCTGGGGATGCCGAGGGCGTGCAGGTGTTCGCTGGCGAGAAATTCGCGGATCGAGCTGCGCAGCACTGCGCGGCCATCGCCCATGCGCGAGTAGGGCGTCATGCCGGCGCCCTTGAGGTGTAGATCCCAGTGCTCGCCGGCCTCGTTGAGCACTTCGCCCAGCAGCAATCCGCGACCGTCGCCCAGGCGCGGGGTGTAGCCGCCGAACTGGTGGCCAGAGTAGACCATCGCGCGCGGCTCTGCCTGTTCCCACAGCTTGTGTCCGGCGAACAGTTCGGCGAACTCGCTGCGTTGCGCTTCGGCAGGCTGCAGATTGAGCAGGGCCATGGCCGACTCGCTGACTACCACCAGACGCGGCTGCTCGATGGGGGCGGGCAGCACCTCGGTGGAGAAGGCGTCGCCGAGGCGGGCGAAGCGGTTGTCGAAGCTCAGCGTATCGAGACTTTTCACCTGGGTTCCTAACTGCTCAGGGCGCCGCGGGCGGCATGGGGGGTTGCTGCAGGCTGGCGGCGCCGGCAGCTGCGGCCTTGGCTAGATCCTTTTGATCGAGTTTCTGCTCGCCGTGCTCCAGATTCTTCACATACACCTCGACCTGACGGAAGGCGATGTTGATGCCATTTTTCGGGAACTCGCGGTCGATGAAACGGTTGATCTCGTCGGTGGCCGGGTTGCGGTCGCCGAGGTCACGTACATGGATGCGCAGCTCATGATCCAGCGTGCTTTCACCGAAATTGAGGAAGTAGACGATGGGTGCCGGTTCCTTCAGCACGCGCGGATTTTCCTGTGCAGCCTGCAGCAGGAGCTTGCGCACCAGATCGAGGTCCGAACCGTAACCGACACCGACCTTGAGGGTGACCCGGGTGACCGTATCGCTCAGCGACCAGTTGATGAGTTGGCCGGTAATGAAGGTCTTGTTCGGTACGATGATTTCCTTGTGGTCGAAGTCGGTGATGGTGGTGGCGCGGATACGGATCTTGCTCACGGTGCCGGACAGGTTGCCGATGGTCACCACATCACCGATGCGCACCGGACGCTCGAACAGGATGATCAGACCGGAAATGAAGTTGGCGAAAATTTCCTGCAGGCCGAAACCCAGGCCGACCGACAGCGCTGCCACCAGCCACTGCAGCTTGTCCCAGCTGACGCCAAGCGTCGATAGCGTGGTGACGATGCCGATGGCCACCAGGGCGTAGGACAGCAAGGTGGTGGTGGCATAGGCACTGCCCTGCGCCAGACGCATGCGTGACAGCACCAGCACTTCGAGCAGACCCGGTAGGTTGCGCGCCAGCGCCACGGTGATGGCGACGATGATCAGCGCGCCGATCACGTCCATCAGGCTGATCGGCACCAGTGCGGCGTTATCTCCGGTGCCGCTGCTGTATTGGTAAAGATTGATGGTATCGAGGTAGGTGAATACGCCGATCAGGTCGGCCCAGACCCAATACAGGCCAACCATGAAACCACCCAGCAAGGCCAGGCGAATCAGGCGCAGCGATTGCTGGTTGACCTGTTCGATATCCAGCGTCGGCTCTTCCACAGGTGCTTCACCGTCCAGGCTTTCCTTGCTCTGTGCCTGGCGTTTGGCCAGTGCACGTTGGTAGGCCAGGCGTCGTGCCGCCACACTCAGGCCGCGTACCAGGGTGGCTTCGACGATCAGCAGGATGATCAGCAGGTAGAGGGTGTCGATCAGTCGGTCGGTGAGCTTGAGCGCCGTGTAGTAATAGCCGAAGGCGACTGCGCCGATCAGTACCAGTGGCAGCATGTTGAACAGCACACCGAGGCTCGTGCGCAGCCCCGAGGCGTTTTCACGCAGCGGCGCATTGAACAGCAGGTGGAACAGCAACCAGGTCATCAGGGCATAGCAACTGATCACCACGGCAATGCCGATCACGTCATTGGCCAGGCTGGCGGGTTGATGCTCGGCGATGCTCACCACGGCTACCAGGGCCATCACCACCAAGCCCAGACGGCGCAGGTACTGGCGGAAAAAAGTGACGTTGGCCGGTGGCCAGTGGAAGTGCAGGACGGCCACGCCATCCGGGGCCAGGATACGGTGCAGGGTGTAGAACACCAGCCAGGCTTCAGCCATCTCGTAGAGCGCGCCGCCCAGATAGAGATTCTGTCCGCGCGCATCGTGCAGCAGGGCATAGCCGCACAAGGCCAGGAATAACGTTACCGGTAAAGCCAGCCCGAGATTGAGCATCAAGGCCATAGGCGTATGCAACTGGCTGTCATGCTTGTAATGGCCAATATCGCCGTGCAATGACCCCAGTTTGTCGAACAGGTACTGGCGGCGCCAGAGGATCAGCGCACAGAGCAGAATGAGCGGCAGGAACACCAGCGGGCGCTCGATAAGGCCGGCCCCCAGCTCACTGATGGCCATGCCCCAGGGCATGTCGACCAGTTGCTGCTGCAAGTGACGCGGCGCCGTCTTCAGCCATTCGAGATCGAGCGGCTTGTTGCTGGGAATCCAGAACATCTGCTCATCAATCGTGGCACGCAGGCTACTGGCCGTACTCGCCAGCTCCCTCTGGTTGAGCTGCAGGGTGATCGATTCGTTGAGCAACGCATTCAGTGAGCGGTTCAGGCGATCGAGCAATTCGCGTCGGGTAGCAAGCTGATCGCGCAGCGCGTCACGCAGCTCCGGAGTGACCTCTTCGCTGGGCTGGTCGCTGAGCAGGTTCTCCAGGTAGCGGGTGGGGTCGCTGATTTCCTCGCGTTGTTTGTTCAACTCAAACTGATAGAGGCGGATATCAGCGATCTCGTCCGCCAGCGAGCCGTCTTCGAGCTTGAGCTTGGGTAGCGCCTGTTTCTGCTGATAGAGAATCTTCGACAGCAGCAGGCTGCCCTGGAGCACCCGAATCTGCTCGTCCAGTGCCTGATTGGCCTGGTTGAGGTTATCCAGTTGCTGGCGAGTTTGCAGGTTCTGTTCGGTCAGTCCATTGAGACGCTCGGTGGCGCGCAGCAGGTAGTCGGAGAGCTTGAGGTTAAGCGAGCTCTCCTTGGCCAACAGGCGATCGGAACTGGCGCGTTCGGCCTCCAGCGATTGTTCGGCGACGGTCTGCTCCGACTCCGCACGGCGGCGTTGGTTGATCAGGCCCAGCAGATCCTGGCGTTCCTGTTCGGCGCGGTTGATGCGTTCTTCGAGCAGGGCGCGCTGGGCACTACCGAGATCCTGCAGCAGGCTGTTACCGGACAATTCCTGGCGGCGCAGTTGGGTTTGTGCGGCCAGTAGCGATATTTCCGCGCTGAGTTGGTTGCGGCGCTCCTGAGTCAGCGCTTTGCCTTCGAAGCGTCCGCTCTTGAGTGCCTCGTTGAGCTGTTGACTGCGTGCCTGGCTCTGGCTGATCTCCGCCTGCGCGCGCTCCGGTCGGGTCTGTGCGGTAATCACCAGGCTATTGGCCTCGATGATGGCCTTGTTCCATTCACTGATCTGGCTGGAGCGCTCGTTGAGCAGTTGTTCGAGCTGAGCGAGCGAGGTGCGCGCATGGCGCATGGAGATCGGTTGCACAGAGCTGGCCTTGAGCCTGTCCAGATCGCGCTGGGCTTCGATGGTCAGGCGCGGCGCGTCGTCCAGTTGCTTGCGCAGGTCGTTGAGGTGCTGCTCGGCAGCCTGGCGGTCCTGCAACATGCGCAGGGTCTGCTCCAGCGTCTGCTTGATCGCCAGTTGTTCGGGCTCCGGCAGCTTGCGTTCAGCCAGGCTGTCCAGGCTCTGTTGCACGCTCTCTGCCGTTGGCGGTTCGTCGGCGTACACCTGAGGAATGCCAAGACACACGGCTAACAGAATGGCAGCAAGGGAAAGGCGCGACAGAGGCATGATGGTTGATCTACCGAGTGGACGGTTGCGATTAAGGGGCTCGCGGCACAACGAAGGCGCGGGCCAGATGGCCCGCGCGTGATGCTGATGCTAGCAGAGTCCGGCTCTGGCGTTTTGCTCGCCTGCTAGAAGTGCAGCCCTGGGCCCGGCCGTGTGCCTTCGGGGAATCTGACGCCAACTTTGCGCACCTTGTTCCCTTCCATGGCGGCGACCGTCCAGGTCAGACCCTGCCATTCCACCTGGTCGCCGACCACCGGCTCCCCACCGATTTCGTGGGCGATGAAGCGTCCCAGCGGCTGGTGGCGCTCAGGGTCTTCAAGCTTCAGGCCGTAGAGTGCTGCAACCGCACTCAGCTCGGCGTCGCCTTCCAGCACGAAATCACCGAAGAAGCGCAGGTCCTGACCGCGTTTGGGGGCCTGACTGAATAGTCTGCCGAGTGCCGGCAGGTCATGTTCATGACCGATCACGCAGAGCAGATCGCCTGCTTGCAGGCGTGTACTGCCCGACGGGTGAAGCAGTTCACGACCCCGGAACAGCGCTGCGATACGGGTGCCATCCGGCATGTTCAGTTCACGCAGGGCAGCACCGATGCACCATTTTTCTGCGCCGAGGCGGTAGACGAACAGCTCCCACTGGCTGGTCGGGTGCACTTCCAGGCCTGCACGGGACACGGGCGCAGGCTCTGGCGGGACGGTGACGCGCATCAGCTTGGCGGCCAGTGGCAGGCTGGTGCCTTGCAGCAGCAGAGAAATGATCACGATGAAGAACGCCACGTTGAAGAACAGCTGCGCGTTGGGCAGGCCGGCCATCAGCGGGAACACAGCGAGAATGATCGGCACGGCGCCACGCAGGCCGACCCAGGCGATGAAAATGCGCTCACGATCATGGAAGGCACGGAATGGCAGCAGGCCGAAGAAAATCGACAGGGGCCGCGCGAAGAGAATCATCCACAGGGCCAGACCCAGCGCTGGCAGTGCGATGGGCAGCAACTCATGCGGTGTGACCAGCAGGCCAAGGACCAGGAACATGCCGATTTGCGCCAGCCAGGTCAGGCCGTCGAGCATGTGCAGGATGCCGTGGCGCGAGCGGATTGGTCGGTTACCCAGCAGCAGGCCGCACAGGTAGATGGCGAGGATGCCGCTACCGCCCACGGCGGTGGTAATGGCGAAGATGATCAGGCCGCCACTGACCACCAGCAGCGGATACAGGCCGACGGCCAGTTCCATGCGGTTGATCAGTTTCAGCAGTAACCAGCCGCCACCCAGCCCCAGCAGGGCGCCGAGGCCGAACTGCTGTACCAGTTGAACCGGCAGATCCCAGCTGAAGCCGGTTTGGCCGTTGGCCAGCATGGCGATCAGGGTCACGGTGAGGAATACCGCCATCGGGTCGTTGCTGCCGGACTCGATTTCCAGCGTTGAACTGACCCGCTCGTTGAGGCCGCGCCCACCCAGCAGGGAGAATACCGCTGCGGCGTCGGTGGAGCCGACGATGGCGCCGATCAGCAAGCCTTCAAGCAGGGTGAGGTTGAACAGCCAGGCTGCGGCAAGACCCGTCAGGCCTGCAGTTATCACCACGCCCACCGTGGCCAGTGACAGCGATGGCCACAAGGCGACGCGGAAGCTGGAGACCCGCGTACGCATGCCGCCGTCGAGCAGAATCACCGCCAAGGCCAGGTTGCCGACCAGATAGGCCAGAGGGTAGTTGTTGAAGACGATGCCGCCGGGGCCGTCGGTGCCGGCCAGCATGCCGACGCCGAGGAAGATCACCAGAATGGGGATGCCAAAACGTGTACCGAACGCGCTGACCAGAATACTGGCCGCTACCAAAACGGCGCCGATCAAGAACAGATTATTGATGGCGCTGGCATCCAATGGCGCGTACTCCTGGCTGGGTAATCGGGGCGCCGCTATGCACGGCGCGTGCCAGGGATTCTAACCGTTGCCTTCCTATCGCTGTCAAAAAGGTTATTACATTTTTCTAAATTCCCCTGAGTGGCCCGCTGAGGGCCGCCCCGGGGACCTGGCCTGCCCTCAGAACCAGGCGTCCTGCATACCCAGGCAGACGTCGTCGCGAGCCTCGAGTATGGCCAGCTCATGGTGACAGCTCGGCACTTCCCAGGTCAGGAAATAGCGCGCGGCTTGCAGCTTGCCGCGATAGAAAGCCTGCTCCTCGATATTGTCCGTGCGGACCAGGCCCTGCTCGGCACGAATGGCCTGCTCCAGCCAGCGCCAGCCGATCACCGTATGGCCGAACACCTTGAGGTACAGCGCCGAGTTGGCCAGTCCCTGATTGATCTGGCCGCTCATCAGATCGCCCAGCAGGGCCAGGGTCACCGCTTGCAGGCGTGCCAGCAACTGTTCCAGCGGCTGACGCAGGGCAGTGAGCGATTCATACGCGCTGGCACGCTGGCAGCAGGCGTTGATCAGCTTGAGCAGTTGCTTGAGTGCGGCGCCGCCATTCATCGACACCTTGCGTCCGAGTAGGTCGAGCGATTGGATGCCGTGCGTACCCTCGTGGATCGGGTTGAGGCGATTGTCGCGGTAGTATTGCTCCACCGGGTAGTCACGGGTGTAGCCGTGGCCGCCGAGAATCTGGATGGCCAACTCGTTGGCCTTGAGGCAGAACTCTGAAGGCCAGGATTTGACGATGGGGGTGAGCAGGTCGAGCAGTTCCAGGGCCAGCTGGCGTTCTTCAGGGGTGTCCAGGGTCTGGGTGTCGTCGAATAGCCGTGCCGTGTACAAGCCGAGGTCGAAGGCCCCTTCGACATAGGCTTTCTGGGTCAGCAGCATGCGGCGTACATCGGTGTGTTCGACGATGGCAATCTGCGGGCTGCTCGGATCCTTGCCGTCAGGCTGGCGGCCCTGCGGGCGGTTGCGCGCGTAGTCCAGCGAATACAGGTAGCCAGCGTAGCCAAGCATGATCGCACCCATGCCGACGCCGATGCGCGCCTCGTTCATCATCTGGAACATGTAGGACAGCCCTGCATGCGGTTTGCCCACCAGGTAGCCGACGCATTCGCCGTTGTCGCCAAAGTTGAGTGCCGTGGAGGTGGTACCGCGCCAGCCCATCTTATGAAACAGCCCGGCCAGGGCCACATCGTTGCGCGCGCCCAGCGAACCATCCTCGCCCACGTGGAACTTGGGCACCACAAACAGGCTGATGCCCTTCACCCCGGGCGGTGCATCCGGCAACTTGGCCAGTACCATGTGTACGATGTTCTCGGAAATCGGCTGGTCGCCGCCGGAGATGAAGATCTTGTTGCCCTTGATGCGGTAGCTGCCATCCGCGTGCGGTTCGGCACGGGTTCTGATGTCCGACAGCGACGAGCCGGCATGCGGTTCGGTCAACGCCATGGTGCCGAAGAATCGGCCATCGATGATCGGCTGCAGATAGCGGGCTTTCTGCTCCTCGCTGCCGAAGGCCTCGATCAGGTTGGCCACCCCCATGGTCAGCATCGAGTAGGAACTGGTGGCGATGTTCGCCGACTGGAAATGCGCGAAACAGGCCTGTGACAGCAGGTTGGGCAGTTGCATGCCACCGTGCTCGAAATCGCGGGTGGCATTGAGGAAGCCCGCTTCGTGGAAGGCGCGCAGGGCCGGCTCGACCTCGGGGATCAGCACTGCGCCACCGTCGACGTACTGGGGCTCGTGTTCGTCGTTCTTGCGGTTGTGCGGAGCGAACAGCTCTTCGGCGATGCCGCGTGCGGTGCTGATCGCCGCATCGAACGTCTCGCGATTGTGATCGGCGAAGCGCGGGCGCTGGGTCAGGGCTTCGGCGTCGAGCACTTCATAGAGTTCGAACGCCAGGTTGCGGGAGCTGAGCAGGGTCTCGGACATGAAATGGGCCTCCAGATGATCGGCCGAGTCTAGGCAGTCAGCGCGCTAACTGCCCAGCATCATCATTGCCGGTGATAAAGTGCTACATCGTCTCGCCAGTACCCGTCCCGCAGGAGCGGCTTCAGCCGCGATTCAGTCCCAAGAATGGCGGGTTGCACCTGCCTAACCGGGGCAAACCAGCCTGTCAGGTGAAGCCCCGCGCCAGCTCGCACGTCAACTCGGCGGCGGATATGGGCCGGCAGCTCGCGACGTTTTGCCCGGCCCATAGTGGTGAAAAGTCGCCACTGCCCTGCACCTCGGCCGCTGCGCGCAACGGTGCGATGGCTGCAGTGGCCAGCGGGAAGGCTGGCGCGTGCGTACTGATTGGCCCCAGCTCACGCATCAGGCGATTGACGATACCGCGTGCCGGCCGCCCGCTGAACAGATTGGTCAGCGCCGTGTGGCGCGCCGCCGGGCTTTGCAGGGCTGCGCGGTGGATGGCGCTGGTCGTGGCCTCCGGGCAAAGCAGGTACGCGCTGCCGATCTGCACGCCGGCTGCACCCAGGGCCATGGCTGCAGCTACGCCACGTGCGTCGCTGATGCCGCCGGCAGCGATCACCGGCACCGACAGGGCATCGACCAGTTGTGGCAGCAGGGCGAAGGTGCCGAGCTGACGGCTCAGGTCGTGATCGAGAAAGTGTCCGCGATGGCCGCCGGCTTCCAGTCCTTGGGCGATCACTGCATCGACACCGCGCTCCTGCAGCCAGAGCGCTTCGTCCAGCGTGGTGGCGCTTGAAAGGATCTTCGCCCCGCTGCGGCGGACGCGCTCTAGCAGGTCCGGTTGTGGCAGGCCGAAGTGAAAGCTCACCACCGCAGGGTGGAATTCTTCCACCAGTGCGGCCGCTTCATCGTTGAACGGCAGGCGGCCCGGTCCGCTGGCGATGTTCGCCGGGTCCACACCCAGCTCGACATAGTAGGGCGCCAGTGCTTCGCGCCAGCCAGCCTCGCGGGCTGCTTCTGGCTCGGGCGGCACATGGCTGAAGAAGTTGAGGTTGAACGACCGTTCGGTCAGGCCGCGCATCGCTTGCAGCTCCTGGCGCAGGGCGGCTGGGGAGAGCATCGCGCAGGGAATCGAGCCAAGGCCGCCGGCCTGGCACACGGCGGCAGCCAGGCGATGATCCTGCGAGCCGGCCATCGGCGCCTGGATCAGAGGCAGTTCGCTACCGAGCAGCTTTTGCAGGAGCATGGCGGGGTTCTCGTTGTCCATGGATGAGCGGGCAGCCTAGGTCGTGAAGGTGCAGTGGAGCAAGCCACGGTGCGAGTGGCCAGCGGCCTGTTAAACTGCGCGCCTGATTCGAGGACTGATCCATGAACTACCGCCACGCCTTCCATGCCGGCAATCACGCCGATGTACTCAAGCACCTGGTGCTGACCCGCCTGCTCGCCCTGTTGTCGAAGAAGGAAGCCCCCTTCGCTTACCTCGACAGCCATGCCGGACTTGGCCTGTACGATCTGCAGGGCGATCAGGCCAGCCGCACCGGCGAGTACCTGGAGGGCATCGGTCGCCTGTGGCAGGCCACGCAGTTACCGGATGCGGTGGAGGCCTATCTGGAGGTAGTGCGGGCGATGAACCTGGATGGCGAACTGCGCTACTACCCCGGGTCGCCCGAACTGGCGCGTCTGCTCAGCCGTGAGCAGGATCGCCTGCAACTCAACGAAAAACATCCCGAGGACGGCCGGCTGCTCAAGGACAACATGCGCGGCGACCGCCGCGTAGCCGTCCACCTGGGGGAGGGCTGGCATGTGCCGCGAGCGCTGATGCCGACTCGCGAGAAACGCGTACTGCTGCTGATCGATCCGCCGTTCGAGCAGGCTGACGAGCTGCAGCGTTGTGTCGAGGCGCTGAATGAAGCGCACGGGCGCATGCGCCAGGCCATTGTGGCGATCTGGTATCCGATCAAGGATGAACGGCAGCTGGCACGTTTTTACCGGGATCTGAGCAAGAGTGCTGCGCCCAAGTTGCTGCGTGTCGAGCTCTATGTACACAGTCCGGACGATGCCACGCGTCTGAGCGGCTCAGGCCTGGTGATCAGCAACCCGCCATGGGGGCTGGAAGACGAACTCAAGCAACTGCTGCCCTGGTTGGCCGATGCCCTGGGCCAGAGTCAGGGTGGTTGGCGTTTGGATTGGCTGATAGAAGAGGCCGCAAGCGGCAAGCCATAAGCTGCAAGCGAGCCGCACACTGCTCTTGCCTGCAGCGCGTAGCCCGGATGCAATCCGGGAGCCGTGGCTCTCGATCCCCGGATTGCATCCGAACTACAAGAGGGTCAAGCAGGCTTGTGATTGGGCTCGATGTGGTAGCTCAGGTTGCGTCGCGGGCTGAGGTATTCCAGCACCTCCAGCGGTAGCTGCGAGGGCCGCAGGCTGCGGGCGATGCCCAGCTTCGGCTCCTGGGCGAGGTCCACGATCAATGCTTCCTGCTTGGGCATGTCGGCATCGTAAAGAATCAGCGTGGGCTTCAGCGCCTGGCTCGGGTTCATGCCCAGCACCAGCGCGTAACGCTCGTCTTCGAGCTGGACCAGGCTGCCCGGCGGGTAGATACCCATTACGCGGATGAAGGCCTTGAGCATCACTTCATCGAAATGCTCGCGCTGCTGCTTGAACATCAGCGCCAGGGCTTCATGTGGGCTCAGTGCCTGGCGTGGGTCTAAAGGGTTGCACAGACCGTCGAAGTGATTGGTGATGGCCACCAGGCGGCTGAAGCGGCCGATGGCGGCTTCGCGCAGGCCGCGCGGGTAGCCGCTGCCATCGCAATGCTCGTGGTGCTCATGGATGATGCGCAGCACCTCGTCATCGAGCATCAGCTTTTGCCCCATGCGCAGGCCGAAGTCGGTGTGCATCTGTAGCAGTTGCTGCTCCGGGCGGGTCAGCGGCTCAGGCTTGAGCAGCACCTTGCTCGGCACTTCCAGCTTGCCAATATCGTGCAGCAGCGCGCCGAGCCCAATGCTGTGGCAGGCCTCGCCATCGAGACCGAGCTGGCGCCCCAGCAGCAGGGACAGCACGGTCACGTTGAGGGCGTGAAAGTAGCTGTCTTCGGCGGCCTTGCCGGTGATGCTGTGGAGTACCACGCCCGGAGCCCCGAGCAGGGTCTCGACCATTTCTCCGACGATGGCACCGGCCTGGCGCATGGCATCTTCCGGACGGCTGCGCAGTGTCTGGTTGAGTGTCTTGATCCGCTGGCTGGCTGCGACGAAGCGGCGGTCGACCTCGGCCAGTCGGCTGCGCAGGTGGCGCAGTTGCTGTGCACGTTCCTGGCGCGCCTGCGTTTCAGGATCGTGCTGCGCAGCTTCACTCTGCACCGGTTCAGGCACAGCGTCCGGGGGCAGGGGCTCGCAGTCGCTGCGTGCCGGGTCGTAACGCAGCTGCTTCAGCTTCAGCGCACGCAGGGCACGAATCTGCGCTTCGTCCCTGATCTTGAAGTTGCTGAAGGCGAAATCATGCTCCCACCAGCTCAGGTCCAGATGGACGTAGAGGCCAACGCACAGTTGATCGGGAGTGATGGTGGGTAGAGTGGCGGGCATGCCGTGCTCGTCGTTTGATGGCTAATTGCCCGCAGTTTAGTCCGGCTCAAGATGAGAGTGCAGTAGTTCTTCAAGCCATCACATCGATGCTGTTGCCCAGGTTGGGCGGATTGCTGGCAGTGCTAACCGGTGCCGCTGACTGTACCAGCCCGCTGATATTGGCCGCCTGTAGCTCCAGCGTCTTGCGCAGCAGCAGGAGCGACATCTGCGCTGCAATCTGCGTTGATGCCTGACCCGATACCTGGCTGACAATGCTGCCCAGCTCCACGACCCTTTACCCGCGTTCAGGACTCGGGGGGTAGACACACGCCTGTTCCGCCCAGGCCGCAATAGCCATTAGGGTTCTTCGCCAGGTATTGCTGGTGATAGGTCTCGGCATAGTAGAAGGTCGGTGCCTCGAGGATTTCGGTGGTGATGGTGCCCAGGCCGGCCTTATCCAGCTCGCTCTGGAAGCGCGCCTGGCTGGCCCGCGCTGCGCTCAGCTGTGCCGCGTCATGGCAATAGATTGCTGAGCGGTACTGGGTACCCTGGTCGTTACCCTGGCGCATACCCTGAGTCGGGTTGTGCGCTTCCCAGAACACCTTGAGCAGCGCCTCGAAACTGGTTTGCTGCGGATCGAATACCACCAACACCACTTCGGTATGTCCGGTCAGGCCGGAGCACACCTCCTCGTAAGTCGGATTCGGGGTGAGGCCGCCGGCATAGCCAACCGCGGTGCTGAACACACCCGGTTGCTGCCAGAAGCGGCGTTCAGCCCCCCAGAAGCAGCCCAAACCGAATACGGCCTGCTGCAGGCCGCTGGGGAAGGGGGGCTTGATCGGCTGGCCGTTGACGAAGTGCGTGTCTGCCACGGGCAGCGCTTCGCTGCGGCCAGGCAGCGCCTGCTCAGCGGTAGGCAGGGCGTGTTTGTGGACGAGGATCTGGGAGCGCAGAACCATGGCAGTCTCCTGAGTGGTCATTGAAGTATGGGCACGCGCAGTGTCGCGTATCAGGTCCGTTGGTCGGCCTGTAGCCGGCAGGGATAGCGGCGCAGGCTTTCGATCAGCTCGCGGCCGGGAATCGGCCTGTCGAACAGGTAACCCTGGCCAATATCGCATTTATGGCGGCGCAGGAAGCCAAGTTGCGCGGCAGTTTCGATGCCTTCGGCCACCACCTTGAGTTTGAGGTTGTGCGCCATGGCGATCACCGCTGAGGTGATCTCCATATCATCCTGGTTATCGGGGATATCCTTGATGAAGCTGCGGTCGATCTTGATCACATCGATGGGGAATTTCTTCAGGTAGCTGAGCGACGAATAGCCGGTGCCGAAGTCATCCATGGCCAGGGTCAGGCCCAGGCTCTTGAGGCGGCCCAACTGGTGGCGGGTATCGTCGGTCGCTTCCAGCAGCAGGCTTTCGGTCAGTTCCAGTTCCAGCAGGTGTGGATCGAGTTGTTCTTCATGGAGGATGGCGGCGATGGAGCCGACCAGATCCGGGTCGGAGAACTGCTTGGGCGACAGGTTGATTGCCACCTGCAGGTGGCCCATGCCGATGGCAGCGATCTGCCTGCTCATGCGGCAGGCCTGGCGTACCACCCATTTGCCGATGGGGATGATCAGGCCCGTGTCTTCTGCGACAGTGATGAACTGATCCGGGCTGATCATGCCCTTTTCCGGGTGCTGCCAGCGCAGCAGTGCTTCCATGCCTTGCAAGCGGCCGCTGGTAAGGCAGAGCTTGGGCTGATAGAAGACTTCCAGCTCGTTCTGAGTCAGGGCGCGGCGCAGGTTGTTCTCGACGAACAGCTTGTAGTTGGCTTCCGCATTGAGCGCTTCGGTGAACACTTGCACCTGATGCTTGCCGTTGGCCTTGGCCTTGTGCAGCGCGAGGCCGGCATGCTTCATCAGCGTTTGCGGGTCATCACCGTGTGCCGGGGCGATGGCCAGGCCGACCGAGCCCGTGATGCTGATCAGTTGATTGTCGACGAATAGCGGTTTATCCAGGGTCTGTAGCACCTGATGAGCGACACGCAGGCCGTTTTCCTGATCACAGCCATCGAGCAGGATGGCAAACTCATTGCTGGCGAAGCGTGCCAGGCTACCCTTGGCGCCAAGGCTGTTGCGCAGGCGCCGGGCCAGAGCCGATAGCAGTTTGTCGCCGGTCTGGTGGCCAAGGCTGTCGTTGATACGCTTGAAGTTGTCGATGTCCACCAGCAGCAGGCCCAGGGGCTGCGTGTTCTGGGCGAAACGTTCTTCGAGGCTGCGAATGAAGGCGGGGCGATTGCCCAGGTTGGTCAGGTTATCGGTGTAGGCCAGCCGTTCGATGCGCTGTTGGGCCAGCTTGGCCTCGGTGATGTCTTCGTAGATGCCGATGTAGTGAGTCAGTTCGCCGTCGTCGCCATACACCTTGGAGATCGACAGGTGGCCCCAATAGGGCTCCAGGTTCTTGCGGCGGCTACGAAATTCGCCTTGCCAGCTACTATGTTCGGCCAGGCTCGAGTCGGTGTCGAACAGCAGGTCGCTGAGGTTGGCCATGGCTGGCAGTTCCGACAGGCGCTGACCACAGACCTCATCACAGCTGTACAGGGTGATGGCGGTGAAGCTGGGGTTGACGTATTCCACCCGACCGTCGCGGTCGACCAGCAGAAAAGCGCTGGCGCTCTGCTCGACGGCGCGCTGGAACAGGTTCAGGGCGCTCGTCACATCGCGTTTCTGCTGGTTGATCAGGACCTGGGCGAACTGGTCGGCCAGCTCTCCAGCGAACGCGATCTCGTCGGTCTGCCAGATGCGTTGTGGGCCGATATGTTCCAGGCACAGGAGGCCCACCACTTCGCCTTCGATACGAATGCTGGCATCGAGCAATGAGTGGATACCGTGAGGCTGCAGATAACTGGAGGCCAATTCACTGGTGCGCGGATCATGCAGGGCGTCGTGGGCGTCGATCACCCGGCCGCTGTGCAATGCTTGCAGGTACTGCGGGGAATACCGAGCATCTATCGCCAATGCTTGTTCATGCCGGGCCAGGTCGCGGCGGTACAGTGATACCGGTTCCAGACGCGCATTAGCCAGCCTCCACAGGCTGGCGCGAGCAACGCCATAGAGCTCGCTGGCAGCCTGGGTGATCAACTCGGCTGCTTCCTGCAGCGGGTCACTGGATACGTAGCGCTGACGCGCCAGTCGCACGATGAGCTCGCGCTGCGCACGTGAACGGGTCATGTGCTGTTGATGGTTGTGCTGCAGCTGCAGTGAATCCAGCTGGTCCGGTTGTTGTGTGCGCCCCTGCCTGCTGTCGAAGTTGTCACCGGTGATCAGCAGATAGCCACGCAGCAACTGGCGGTTACGTTGCTTGAACGGCTCGCCTATCTCCATTAGGTTCAGCCGCCCCTGGGGTGTATGCAGGGTGTAAACGACCTGATACTGGGCGCTCTGCTGCAGTTGTTGCTGGATATCATCGTGCAGACGGTAACGTACTTCCGGCTCCATCAGGCTGGCGTAAGGAGCATCCACCAGCGCGCACAGATCGGCGGCGCTGATGCCGAGCTTGCGCTCGCAGGCTGGATCAAGAAACAGCAGGGCCCAGCTTGGTTCGTTCAAGCGCTCGAAACGCAACATGCCGAGCCGCGAGGGCACTGGCAACTGCGTCACAACCTCGGCTGCCGGGCGTGTGCCGGCATCGGGATGGCTTTTCATCAGGCGTTGGGCTTCCAGTATGCTGACCGGCGAGGCTTCCGTTCTCGGTACAGGGCCGCTGTACCGGAAGGCACATTGGCATGGACGGAGGCTGGGGCTCAGGCCTACTTCACTATAGCGTTCGGCAAGGGTGCATCATGCAAGCGAGACTGACAAGAAAACTGATGTCCTGGCTCCTGGGAGGTGCACTGGCGTGTGCGCTATCCGGCATTGCCAGCGCTGACGACAAGGCGCTGCTGCAGGGTGTTGAGCGGGTAGCTTATCTGGACGGGCTCAAGCGTCTTTACCTGACGGATAGCGAGCGCCAGGCCTTGATCGCGCACACCAATGCCCTGCTGGAAACCTACGCCCTGCGTGCCGGTTACCAGGTAGGCCAGGCGCAGCGGCAAGACCTGCTGTATCGTTTCAATGTCGGCACTGCCGGCGAGCTTATCCTGCGTGAGGAGAGTCGTGGCGCGCAGGGCACCGCTATCTCGGTACGCAACCAGCGTGTTCTGGTATTCGGTATTGATCCGTTCATCCGCTATGAGTGTCCGACCAGCGGTATCCGTTGCGTGTTGTTCAGTCCGGTTGATGGTTCGCCACTGCTGAGTATTCTGCGTGATCACAAGGGGGCGGGCGAGTTGGCCAAGGCGCTGAGTTTTCTGATTCGAAACGTGCAGAAGGGTTGAGGAAGGATCACGCCGCGCTTGGCGTATGCAAAAAAACCCCGCCTGAATGGGCGGGGTTGAGGATGCGAGCGTGGCGTGCTCGAAACGATTTACAGCAGGATGGTGCGGATGTCCGCCAGCAACTGCGACAGGCGCTGGGTGAAGCGGGCAGCGGCAGCGCCGTTGATCACGCGGTGGTCGTAGGACAGCGACAGCGGCAGCATCAGCTTGGGCTGGAAGGCCTTGCCATCCCACACCGGCTGCATGGTCGCCTTGCTGACACCCAGGATCGCCACTTCCGGCGCATTGACGATCGGCGTGAAGCCGGTGCCGCCAATATGGCCGAGGCTGGAGATGGTGAAGCAGGCGCCCTGCATGTCATCAGCCGAGAGTTTCTTGGTGCGCGCTTTTTCCGCCAGGGCAGCAGCTTCGCCAGCCAGTTGCAGCAGGCTCTTCTGGTCGACGTTCTTGATCACCGGCACCAGCAGGCCGTCCGGCGTATCGACGGCGAAGCCGATATGCACGTACTTCTTGCGGATGATCGCCTTGCCGCTCGGCGCCAGCGAACTGTTGAAGTCCGGCAGTTCCTTGAGCAGGTGGGCGCAGGCCTTGA
>CAZIZA010000043.1:0-18203 GCA_964543555.1 uncultured Pseudomonas sp. | reverse complement strand
ACTCGCCCCAGGTGTTGATCCAGCAGATGCCGGCTTCCAGCTTGTGGATCACCCGATGTGCGCGATTGAGGTCGCGCGTCACCACGCCGGCGGCCAGGCCGTAGGTGGTGTCATTGGCACGACGGATCACTTCCTCTTCATTGTCGTAAACCAGAATGCTCATCACCGGCCCGAAGATTTCCTCGCGGGTGATGGTCATGGTGTCCGTGCAGTCGGTGAACACGGTGGGGGCGACATAAGCGCCCTTGGCGTAGTCGCCTTCGGTAACCCGCGCACCGCCGATCAGCAGGCGCGCGCCTTCGCTGCGGCCCTTGTCGATGTAGCCGAGCACGCGCTCCATATGGGCGAAGCTCACCAGCGGGCCGAAGTTGGTGGCATCAGCCAGCGGATCGCCCAGGCGGATGCGCTTGACCCGCTCCAGCACCTTGCTCTCGAAACGTGCCTGCAGCATGCGCGGCACGAACACGCGAGTGCCGTTGGTGCACACCTGGCCGGAGCTGTAGAAGTTGGCCATCACTGCAATATCGGCGGCGCGGTCGAGGTCGGCGTCCTCGAAGATGATCAAGGGCGACTTGCCGCCCAGCTCCATGGTCACCTCCTTAAGGCTGGAGCTGGAGGCGCTGGCCATCACCTTCTTGCCGGTGACGGTGCCGCCGGTGAAGGAAATTTTCTCGATGCCTGGATGCTCGGTGAGCCATTGGCCTACAGCACCGCCCAGCCCGGTGACCACATTGAACACGCCCGCAGGCAGGCCAGCCTCGGTATAGATCTCGGCCAGTTTCAGCGCGGTCAGTGAGGTGACTTCGCTGGGCTTGAAGATCATCGCGTTACCGGCGGCCAGGGCTGGTGCGGATTTCCACAGGGCAATCTGGATCGGGTAGTTCCACGCGCCGATGCCGGCGACCACGCCCAAGGGTTCGCGGCGGGTGTAGGCGAACGAGGTTTCGCGCAGCGGAATCTGCTCGCCCTCGATGGCCGGGATCAGGCCGGCGTAGTACTCCAGCACGTCGGCGCCGGTGACAATGTCGACGTAGCGGGTTTCGGAAAGCGGCTTGCCGGTATCGAGGGTTTCCAGCTCGGCCAGCTCATCGTTGCGCGCACGGAGGATATCCACCGCCTTGCGCAGGATGCGCGAACGCTGCATGGCGGTCATCGCCGCCCACACCTTCTGCCCTTCAGCGGCGCTCGCCACGGCACGGTCGACGTCAGCCTGGCTGGCGCACTGCACCTTGGCCAACACCTCGCCGGTGGCGGGGTTGATGCTGTCGAAGGTTTCTCCACTGCTGGCGGCGACGTACTGACCACCGATGTAGAGCTGCTGTTCGGCGAAACGTGGCATGGGCTGTCCTCTGTCATTGATCTGTTTAGAGAACAGCCTATTTTATTTAAATTGAACGATCAATCAATAAAAACGACGGGGCGCAGCCAATCGCGACATACCCAAGTGAGCAACTCAGGCAGCCGCAGGGTGGGCTTTAGCCCACCAGCGTCAGGAGGGATCGATGTTGTGGGGGCTCGCTCTCGACAAACCCTAACGGGCCTTTGCCAATTGCAGGTCGAGGTAGTCGTAGGCGATGCGGCGGGCCTGCTCAGTGTCGAAGGCCTTGCCAGATAGCGCACCACGCAGCCAAAGGCCGTCGATCAGCGAGGCCAGGCCTCGCGCGGCATGGCGCGCCTGATCTTGCGGCAGGGCGCGGCGGAACTGGCCGCAGAGGTTGGAGTAGAGGCGATGGTCGTTGACCCGTTGCAGGCGGCGCAGGGCTGGCTGGTGCATGCTGCTGGCCCAGAACGCCAGCCAGGTCTTCATCGCCGCGCCACTGACCTGGCTGTCGTCGAAGTTGCCGTCGATCATCGCGCGCAGGTGGGCCTGCGGGCTGTCGTCAGTCAGGCGTTGGCGCCGTTCGGCCACGGCCTCGCGTAGCGCCTGCATAAGGTGACGCATGGTGGCTTCGAGCAGGCCGTTCTTGTCCTTGAAGTAGTGGCTGATGATGCCGTTGGAAACCCCAGCCAGGCGGGCAATGTGGGCGATGCTGGCATCGGCCATGCCGACTTGGTCGACGGCTTCCAGGGTGGCGGCGATCAGTTGCGAACGGCGAATGGGCTGCATGCCGACCTTGGGCATGGGGTTCTCCATGAGGGATAGGATGGCGCAGTCTAGGCGGATTTTGATTGAGCGATCAATTACATGGCGCGGCGCAGCGTCTCGTCGGTGCAACAAGCAGAAACGACAAGGCGGGCCGAAGCCTAATAGCAGTCGGTTAAGGCTGTACGCGTTTGGCTCTCCTCTCCCGCTTACGGGAGAGGGGCTGGGGGAGAGGGGACGCTGATCGTAGCCAGTCGGCGCTTAACTGATCGGCATTAGGGCGAAGCCCGCTTTGTGGTGTTACGCGTCGGTGCTTATTTCAGCCACTCTGCGACGCGCTCCGGGTTGGCGGCTATCCAGTCCTTGGCGGCCTGGTCCGGCTTGGCACCTTCACGGATGGCCAGCATCACAGCGCCCACTTCTTCACCGCTCCAGGAAATCTTGCTGAGGAAGGCGGCAGCGTCAGCAGCCTTGCCTTTCAGTTCCGGGTTGGCCACGGTATCGACACGCTCGTCATCGCCGAAGACTTTCTTCGGATCTTCGAGGAAGCGCAGTTTCCACTTGGCGAACATCCAGTGTGGAATCCAGCCGGTGACCACGATCGGCTTCTGCGCTTTTTCGGCGCGGGTCAGGGCGGTGGCCATGGCCGGACCGGAACTCGGCATCAGCTTGATGCTGGCCAGGTTGTATGCCTTGATGGCGTCTTCGGTGCGGCGCATCACGCCGGCACCAGCGTCGATGCCGGTGATCTTGCCGTCGAAGTCCTTGGCGTATTTCTCCAGATCCTCGATGCTCTTGGCTTGCACGTAATCCGGCACGATCAGGCCGATCTTGGCGCCGGAGTAATTGGTGCCGAGGATTTCCACCTTGTCCTTGAGCTTATCGAAGTACTCGCCGTGGGTGGCGGGCAGCCAGGCGGAGAGGGTGACGTCGAGGTCACCACGGGCTACGCCCTGCCACATGATGGCGGGTTCGACTGGCTTCAGTTCGACCGTATAGCCCAGTTGGCTTTGCAGGATTTCACCGGCGACATGGGTGACGGCGACGCTGTCGTCCCAGCCATTCACGTAACCGATCTTCAGGGTGGGTTTGTCGGCGGCCTGGGCGCTGCCCATGCCGATGGCCAGGGCGGCAGCGCCTAGGCAGAGGTGTTTGAATACGCGCATTGGGGTGTTGCTCCGTCAGTTGAGTGGCAGTTACAAGGTCATTGTCTGGCTCGTTCTCAGTGCGGGCCTTGCGAATCCGTGTTGCGCAGCAGATTGCCGGTTCGCGGGCAAAATCTCCCCGTCACGGCTGAAAGCGGCCGCTAATGCTTTTCGGGGAGATTTTCGTGCTCGAACTCCAGGGTTCGAGCACGAATCGGGTCGTGGCCTGTTACAGCCCGACGTGTTTCTTGACGGCGGCTACGCCGTCCTGACCGTCAAAGGTGGTCACACCGCTCAGCCACTGGTCGAGGATCGCCGGGTTGGCCTTGATCCACTCCTTGGCGACGTTCTGCGGGTTTTCCTTCTCCAGCACCTTCTCCATCAGCTGGCTTTCGATGTCGACGGTGAACTGCAGGTTGTTCAGCAGCTTGCCGACGTTGGCGCAGCGCGCTTCGTAATCCGGCGGCACCACGGTGTATACCTTGGCTGCGCCGAAGTCGGGGCCGAACACGTCGTCACCACCGGAGAGGTAGGTGATGTCGTACTGGGTGTTCATCGGGTGCGGTGCCCAGCCCAGGAAGACCACGGGTTCTTTCTTCTTGATCGCACGGGAGACCTGCACCAGCATCCCGGCTTCGCTGGACTCGACCATGCGGAAGCCGCCGAGGTCGAACTGGTTGTTCTTGATCATGCCGTCGATCAGCAGGTTGCCGTCGTTACCCGGCTCGATGCCGTAGATCTTGCCGCCCAGCTGATCTTTGAACTTGGCGATGTCCTGGAAGCTCTTGAGACCAGCTTCTGCTGCATAGGTCGGTACTGCCAGGGTGTACTTGGCGCCTTCAAGGTTAGCTTTCTCCAGGACCTTGACGCCGCCGTCCTTGAGGAAGGGCTCGATCACCGAGTCCATCGACGGCGCCCAGTAACCCAGGAATGCATCAATCTGACCGTTCTTCACGCCGGTGAAGGCGATGGGTACCGAAGCCATGATCTTGCGTGGCTGATAGCCCAGGCCTTCGGCAAGGGTCATGGCGACGCCGGTGGTGGCGGCGATATCGGCCCAGCCAATCTCGGCGAAACGCACCTGCTTGCAGCTTGCCGGTTCGGCAGCCATGGCACCCTGCATCAGCGCGCAGGACAACAGGCCGATGGCGGCGGTGGTCTTGATCGTTCTCATCTGCGGTTCCCTGTGAAGTGAAAAAACGGACTAGCTGGGCTGGCGCTGCAGCTTGCCACTGAACCAGGCGAACAGGCCGCGCTTGGCGGTCTGTTTGGTGCCGAAGCTTTCGGTGATGCGGTCGAGGATAATCGCCAGCAACACCACGGCCATGCCACTTTCGAAGCCTAGACCGATATCCAGGCGCTGAATACTCGCCAGTACATCGTTGCCCAGGCCGCCAGCACCGACCATCGAGGCGATGATCACCATCGACAGGGCCATCATGATGGTCTGGTTGACCCCGGCCATGATCGACGGCATGGCATTGGGCAACTGCACCTTGAATAGCAATTGGCGGCTGGTGCAGCCGAAGGACTGCCCCGCTTCGACGATCTCCTTGTTCACCTGGCGGATGCCCAGGCTGGTCAGGCGTACCGCCGGCGGCATGGCGAAGATCACCGTGGCGATAATGCCCGGCACGCGGCCCAGGCCGAAGAGCATGGCAGCCGGAATCAGGTACACGAACGCCGGCATGGTCTGCATGAAGTCGAGGATCGGCCGGATGATGGTCGCCACGCGCTCGCTACGTGCGGCCCAGATACCCAGCGGGATACCCAACAGCAGACTGATCAGTGTCGAGGAGAAGGTCAGGCCAAGGGTGACTACGGTCTGCTCCCAGAAGCCGGTCATGACGATGAGGATGAAGGCCACTGCGGTGAAAAGGGCGAAGCGTGCACCAATACGCCACAGGCCGAGACCGACGAAGATGGCGATCAGCAACCAGGCCGGCGGTAGCATCAGCAAGGTTTCGATGGCTTCGGAGAAACCGCTGACGACCTTGCCGATGCTGTCGAAGGCACCGCTGTAGTTGTCCAGCAGGTGCTGGACGACGTCGTTGACCCAGCTGCCCAGGTCGAGTTTCTTGTCACTCATGGGATTCCCCCTGCAGTCGGGTCAGCAGGCGGCCTTTGCTGATGGCGCCGCAGTAATGGCCGTCGGCATCGATCACCGGAATCGGCCCCTCGTTGTCCACCAGGCGGCTTATGACATGCTCCAGCGGCATGTCTTCGGGTACCGGTACGACTTGCTTGAGGGCATCTGCCTCGAGGGGTCTGGGGGTATCGCCGTCGACCATCAGGGCGATCTTCTCCAGGCTGATGGAACCCTGAAAATGGTTGTCTTCATCGACGATGAAGGCGTAGTGCTTGTCCAGCGCCTGCAGCTCCTTGCAGATTTTCGCCGCATCCGGCGCCTTACCGTTTAGGACATAGGTGGGCACGCTGTCGGCCTTGAGCTGGCCAGCGGTGAGGTAGCGGCTGGTATCTACGGTGTCGAAGAAGTTGCGTACGTAGTCGTTGGCAGGCTTTTCGATCAGTTCCTGCGGGGTGCCGACCTGGATCAGCTTGCCGCCTTCCATGATGCCGATGCGGCTACCGATGCGCATGGCTTCTTCGATGTCGTGGGAGACGAAGATGATGGTGCGGCGATGGGTCTTCTGCAGCTCCAGCAGCACGTCCTGCATTTCGCGGCGCTTGAGCGGGTCAAGTGCGGAAAAGGCCTCATCCATGATGATCATCGAGGGATTGACGGCCAGGGCCCGTGCCAGGCCGACACGCTGCTGCATGCCGCCCGACAGCTCGTTGGGGTACTTGTGGGCGAAGGGGGCGAGGCCGACTTGTTCGAGCACTTCCATGGCGCGCTTCTCGCGCTCCTTGCGGCTGATACCGGCCACTTCGAGGCCGAAGGCAGCATTGTCCAGCACGCTGCGCGAGGGCATCAGGGCGAAGGACTGGAAGACCATGCTCATGTCGCGCCGGCGCAGGTCGATCAGTTGCGATTGCGGCAGTTTGGCGACGTTCTGCCCGTCAATGTAGACATCCCCGGCACTGGGCTCAACCAGGCGGTTGATCAGACGGATAAGTGTCGATTTGCCGGAGCCGGACAGGCCCATGAGGACGAAGATCTCACCTTCCTCGACGCTGAACGATACATCGCTGACACCGATCACCGCGCCCTTCTCGGCAAGGATCTTCTCCTTGCTCCAGCCTTCCTTGAGCAGATCGATGGCTTCCTGTGGGTTTGGGCCGAAAACCTTGTACAGGTGCTCGACCACGATCTTTCCAGACTGCATGGGACGTTTCCCCTTCAAACGGCATCCAGATCGGGCTGGCACAGCTGGGCACGCATTGTCGGGCGTAGAACAGCGATGTCGGGCCTCTGATACCTGTGTGGGTGTTTGCTGAGTGTCAAGGTTGGTGAGCGTTTCGCGACGGGGCGAATGTGGCGTTCGGGCACGCTACAGCGTACGCGGCTGCTGGCAGAAACTGCCCCCTGCGTCGTTGCAACCTGCTGATCAATGACCACTGTCTTGCCGTGCTGCAAACCGCTTTCCAAACCCTCTGGCAGTGTTTCGAAGCCCATTCCCTTGGGGGTTCATGCGTCGTCCTGGCGCATGCGTACATCCGAAATTTCTTGTTGGGCAGGCACCTTATCGATAGTGGGCCAGCACTTGTATGTTCTTCGGTCCGGGGCGGTGGGCCCCAGTCTGCCGTTTTCCCCTGGGTTCGGCAGCGACGTCATCGGTTGATTCAACGATATAGCCTTGGGGGCTGCGCAATTATCGGTTTGCGACCCTGACGTGTTGGGCGGCGACATGCTCCGTCACACCCTGGGTTTTTCCATGTTTACGCTTTTTCGGGCTCCTGAGAGCGCGGCGTGATGCCGTCTTGAATAGCGCTTGATGTGAGCATCGACATGCGTTTTCGAGAACGTACTTTAAAAACCTTAACAGACTTTTTCCTCTCTTGGCCAAGGCTGAAGGCCGCACCGGTGCTGGTTTTCAGCCCTTAAAGAGAGGCGCAGGCAGCATCGCGCGGGGGCTGCGGCGATGTTGAAAGAACTTTACAGACGGAGACGGGGTCGTGCCGAAAAAATGCTGAGGAAACGCAAAGGCGGTGCAATATGACCGTTTGGTCACGCATGATTCCTGTCGCGAGCCAGGGCGTGATTCAAGACACGGCGATGGTGAACCCGTTCGGGCGATGAGGCGATAGTGGTTGTTAGTCATTTTGTTGAATTTATCGATTATTTCGTCGAACTTGTCAGCAATTTTCTGCCGATGGTGAGTCAGATGCCGTGCTGGTCTGCTCGCCGTTGTAGCGTTCAGCCAATCCGAAACCGTACCGCGCTCATCCATTGGCTTTCCGCGTCGATGGTGACGGTCATGTTGCCAAACAGCCGGGTCAGGTAGGGACACCGCTGGCTGAATCCGTCACGTGCCAACGTATTGACCTGCGCTGCGCCGTAATGGGCGGCCAAATAGTCATCGCCCCCAGCCAGGCAGTGCATCTTCAGACGCTCGTACATCGGGTGCGGTTCCTACCCCGGGAAAATCGTCCATTTCCCCAAGCGCTGTGCGCGCTCGACATAGTTGAGCATGCCGCCCTTGCCGGACCCCACCGGGGTGAAGCCCTGTAGGCCGAACACGTTGTCGCGGAGCATGCCCTTGACCATCTCGTTGCCTTCCTGGCTGGGCTCTATGCCGAAGAGTTGTTCGCCCAGCTCATCGCTCATGAGGGTAAGCGACAGCGGCATGCCAGGAAGAGACCTGCGCCAGCAGTTAGGTGAGTATGAGTGGGGGCTGGCGAAGGCAGGACTTCCGCCAGCCAGCGAGGTCTTAGCCCATCATCGAGCGTTTGCCGGCCTGGTTGTTCGACTGTGTCACCGGCGCTGACCTAGGTTGGTGCGGTGACACGGACGAAGCCTAGGTTGCGCAAGGTTTTGGTGCGGTACTGAGCGTCATTGCTGATGTCCGTCATGGGCTACGGGCTGAGGGTGTTACCGCTTGTCCGTTACTCTCCAGCGGGATCGCTGTAGCGAGCACGCTGCGTGCGTGCTACCGAAATGCTCAATGTCTTTCAGCGAGACGCTCTGAGCACCATTGGCTGACACCAGCAGCGGGGGCGCAAGAGCCCTGCGCCGCGTCGTACAGCGCCAGACTGGTTTTTATTGAACACGCATTCAATCTAGGCATGACCTTTGCGTAAGTGTGGATAACAGCCTGGACGCCGAAATCCTGGCGATAACAAAACAGAGTCCCGGCTTGACTGGGCTCATACCGTGCTTAGCGTGAGGGTTTCATCGATGTCGCAGTCCAGTCCCGGGGCGCTACCCCAGAATCGTGTCGCCCAGTCCATCGGCTTCCTGCTCCTGGACAACTTCACCCTGATCTCTCTGGCTTCGGCGGTGGAACCCTTGCGTATGGCTAACCAGCTTTCCGGCAAGGAGCTGTTTCGCTGGCACACACTTACTCATGATGGTCTGCCGGTATGCGCCAGCGATGGTTTGCAGATCACTCCGGACGCCGCCATGCAAAATGCTCCGACCCTGGACGCTGTAATCGTCTGTGGCGGTATCGACATTCAGCACAGCGTCAAGCGTGAGCATGTCAGCTGGCTGCAGTTGCAGGCTCGCCAGGGGCGCCAGCTGGGCGCCGTGTGTACGGGTAGCTGGGCGCTGGCCAAGGCTGGTCTGCTCGATGGCTACGATTGCAGTGTGCACTGGGAATGCCTGGCCTCGATGCAGGAAGCCTTCCCGCGTGCAGCCATCACCACCCGTCTGTTCTCCATCGACCGCAATCGCCACACCTCGTCCGGAGGTACCGCGCCAATGGACATGATGTTGCACCTGATCGGTCAGCAGCATGGCCGCGAACTGGCGGCCGGCATCTCGGAGATGTTCATCTACGAGCGCATCCGCAACGAGCAGGATCACCAACGCGTACCACTCAAGCATATGCTCGGCAGCAACCAGCCGAAGTTGCAGGAGATCGTTGCGCTGATGGAAGCCAACCTGGAAGAGCCGATCGACCTCGACGAGCTGGCCTGCTTCGTCGACATCTCCCGTCGCCAGCTTGAGCGCCTGTTCCAGAAGTACCTGCATTGCTCGCCGTCGCGCTACTACCTCAAGCTGCGCCTGATCCGTGCCCGCCAGTTACTCAAGCAGACCAGCATGTCGATCATCGAAGTAGCCTCGGTTTGCGGCTTCGTTTCTACCCCGCACTTCTCCAAGTGCTATCGCGAATATTTCGGCATTCCGCCGCGCGACGAGCGTGCTGGTCAGCAGGGCAACAACCTGGTGATGCTGCTGCCGATCCCCGAGCAGCAGGGCAACTCCAGTGCGGTGCTGGCGCTTAATCGTGCGCAGGGCGAGTCGACCTTCGCCAGCGTGCGGATCTGAGTCGAGCGGCTATGAGAACGGGGCGCCAGTGGCGCCCCGTTTCGTTTGTGGTCTGTGTTAATTGTTTCGGTGGGCTGAAGCCCACCCTACGTCTGCAGCGGATCGCCGTCCGGCCTACCCTACGCGGTGCGCTGTAGTCGGTGTAGGGTGGGCTTTAGCCCACCAACCTCTGTCTTGCAGGCCTTTGGTCGGCCGAGGCGGGTCGCTCCCGACTCACCCGGCAAGTCTTGAGCGGATCAAGCCGGTTTCGGCACCAATGCCGGCAGCAGGTGCTTGCTGATGGCTTCACGCACATTGGGCAGCAGGGTGGCGCTGCCGCCGAGCAGCTCTTCCACCAGGCGGCGCAGGGCTATCGCGCGCTCGGCGCTGAGGCCGCTGACGGCCAGTTCGCAGGCCTGCTCCGGCGAGGAGCCCGATGGAATGCTCAGGCCCAGCGCTACCAGGCGCTCGCGGAAATCTTCCTGGTCGATCAGATCGGCATGCATCATGGTCTTAGCTCCTCGGCGTGAGGCGTCAACGCAGGACGCCTTCCTCAATCAGTAGTTTGAAGATAGCTTCCGCGCCGTCTTGTGGCGAGACATCCTTGAGCACTTGGCCGCCACCACCGCTGGCTTTGGCTGTCGCCGCCTTCATGCGTTCGGCGCCAGTTTTGGCCTTGATCACCTTGAGGCGCTTGGGCCTTGGCTTGGCGGGCTGCAGGCTGGCCTCGGCCAGCAAGGTGTCATCCACCACGGTGACTTCGTGGGCTTCGATCTGCCCGCGTCGCGCCGGGCCAAAGGCGCTCTGGCGGGCGACCGGGGCGGCGTTGTCGACACTGGCGACACACGGCAGGCGCACCTTGAGACGACGGCGCTGACCACGTGGCAGGGCTTGCAGCACCTGGGCCACGCCGTTCTCGACCTTCTCCACTTCGGCCAAGCCGACCACCATCGGCCAGCCCAGGCGCTCAGCCAGGAGGAAGGGCAGCATGCCCGAGCCTTCGCCGGTTTCCGCCTGGCTGCCGGTGAGCACCAGCTGGGTGCGGCTGCCCTGCAGGTAGTCGACCAGCAGCGGCAGGGCATCGGCGCCTGCGGGTTGTTCCAGCACATCGAGTTGCTCCAGGCCCATGCCCAGATAACCGCGCAGCGCTTCGGCCTGCGGGTCGCCGGCATGCAGCAGTTGCAGATTCTGGCCGGCCAGGCGTAGCCCGAGTTCGACCGCGCGGGCGTCCTGCTCAGCGCGGCGTGGGCGGCCCGAGGTCGGGTGTGCCCCGACCGAGACCAGGGCGACGATATTCAGATTAGTCATGCTCCACCCGTAGCCCGGATACAATCCGGGGATCGGTGTTGAGGGCCCCGGATTGCATCCGGGCTACACAGTTCTTAGGCAGCATCACGCTTGGCCTCCTGGCGCCAGGCGGCGACACGCTCCATCAGCGCGCGAAGGATCGCCGCCGAGTCGCCGATCACCGAGAGGTCGGCGCGTTTGATCATGTCGCAGCCAGGATCCATGTTCACCGCCACCACCTTGTCGCAGGCGCCGATGCCCTGCAGGTGCTGGATGGCGCCGGAAATGCCGACGGCCAGGTAGACGCGCGCGGTGACCCAGGTGCCGGTGGCGCCCACCTGGCGGTTACGCGGCATGAAGCCGTCGTCGACCGCCACGCGCGAGGCGCCTTCGGTGGCGCCGAGAGCGATGGCAGCCTGGTGGAAAAGGTTCCAGTCTTTCACGCCGTTGCCGCCGGAGAGAATGAATTCGGCCTCGGCCATGGGGATCTGCGCCGGGTCCACGGCCACCGGGCCGAGATCCTCGATGCGCGGCAGGCTGTGGGCGACCTTCTCGCCCAGATCCAGACTGCGCGCTTCATGGCGGATGTCGCTGACCGGCTCGGCGCATTCGGCAGCGGCCAGGATCAACCGTGGCAATGCGCGCTGGATATCCTGCTGGCCACTGCCGGCACGGCCAGTAGCCTGTTTGCCAGCGACTTGCCAGACACGCGTGGCCGGGCGCTCACCGAGCTTGGCGGCCAGGCGCCGGCCCAGTTCGCCGCCACCGGTGCGGCTGTCGGGCAGCAGCCAGTGACGCGGCGCCAGTTGGCTTTCCACGGCGCTCAGCGCCAGTACGCGGGCTTCCGGGGCGTAGCCGTCGAAGGCGTCGCCAACGATACGCAGCAGACGGTCGACGCCGGCTGTGTCGAAGGCGCTTTCCTTGTCTTCGCCGAAGATCACCGCGACTACGGCGCCGCTCTCGCCGGCCAGTTTGCGCGCCAGGCCGAGCAGATCCTTGTCATGGCTGGAGAGGCGTCCGCCGACCATGTCCGGTACCACGCAGATGTGGAAGGCCGGTTGCTCGACGACGTGCAGCGGCAGTTGCAGCTCGGTGCCGGCGCTGCTGCGTTTACCGCTGGTGCCCTGCTGGGCGCCGCTGCGGTCGATACGTTTGAGCCCAGCCGGGCCGATGAAACCGGCGGCGATGGCATGCGGGTTCTTGCGGATGATGCCGTTGGGCCCCATCCAGCTGGTGTCGGCCTTTTGCATCGACGCATGCAGCGGGTGCAGGCGGTTGCGGGCGATCCATTCGGCACGTGGGTCGCGGCGGATGATGTCGCTCATGCTGCGCTCTCCTGGTCAGGCACGGACGGTTCCCTCGCCACCTTGGGGGAGAGGGTTAGGGAGAGGGGGAAGCAGGCGACGTCGGCGTGGCCGGACATACCCTCTCCCCCGGCCCCTCTCCCGCAAGCGGGAGAGGGGAGACAAGCGGTTTGCGGCTTCATCACTGCACCTCCGCCACTTCGCGCTTGGTGTTCGGGCGCTTGGCCGGTACTTCGGTGGCTTCGATCAGCACCTCGGCCACCAGCTCGGCGATGTCCTTGATCTCCGGGCGCGGCGCGACCACGCCTTCGAGCATCGCGGTGCACTGCGGGCAACCGACGGCTACCAGCTCGGCGCCGGTTGACTGGATGTCGACCATGCGCATGTCGGGGATACGTTGCTTGCCGGGGATGTCGGTGATCGGTGCGCCGCCACCGCCGCCGCAGCAGCGCGAGCGGAAGCCCGAACGTTCCATCTCCTTGACCTCGATGCCGATGGCCTTGAGCACCGCGCGCGGCGCTTCGTACTCGCCGTTGTAGCGGCCCAGGTAGCAGGGGTCGTGGTAGGTGACGCTGGCGGCCTTGCTCTGGCCGAGATTCAGCGCGCCCTTGCGCACCAGCTCGTCGATGAAGGTGCTGTGGTGCAGCACCTGATAGTGGCCGCCGAGGGCGCCGTATTCGTTTTTCAGCACGTGGAAGCTATGCGGGTCGCAACTGACGATGCGCTTGAAGCGGTACTTGGCCAGGGTGGCGATGTTGCGCTTGGCCAGGTGCTGGAAGGTCGCCTCGTCACCCAGGCGGCGCGCCACATCGCCGCTGTCGCGTTCTTCCAGGCCAAGTACGGCGAAGTCGACGTCCGCCGCCTTGAGGATCTTGACGAAGGCCCTCAGCGTTCTCTGATTGCGCATATCGAAGGCGCCGTCGCCGACCCAGAACAGCACGTCGGTTTCTTGCTTGTCCGCCAGCAACGGCAGGTTCAGGTCGGCGGCCCAGTTCAGACGACCACCGGGGTTGAAGCCGCCGGGGTTATCGGTGGCGATCAGGTTGTCCAGTACCTCGGCGCCCTTGTTCGGCGTGGCGCCCTTCTCCAGGGTGAGATGACGGCGCATGTCGACGATGGCGTCGACGTGCTCGATCATCATCGGGCATTCCTCGACGCAGGCGCGGCAGGTGGTGCATGACCACAGCGTCTCGGCATCCACCAGCGCCTTGCCGTTCAGATTGACGATCGGCTGATGCGGGCCGCCACTGTGTTCGCCCAGCGGCTTGCCTGGGTAGGGCGAACCGGCGAACTTGGCGTCATTGCCACCGGCCAGGCCGATGACCATATCCTGGATCAGTTTCTTCGGGTTCAGCGGCTGGCCGGCGGCGAAGGCTGGGCACATGGCCTCGCACTTGCCGCACTGCACGCAGGCGTCGAAGCCGAGCAGTTGGTTCCAGGTGAAATCGGTGGGCTTTTCCACGCCCAGCGGCGCTTTCGGGTCGTCCAGATCGAGGGCTTTCAGGCCGGTCGAGCGACCGCCACCGAAACGTTCGGCACGGCGGTGCCAGGCCAGGTGCAGGGCGCCAGCGAAGGCGTGCTTCATCGGCCCGCCCCAGGTCATGCCGAAGAACAGCTCGGACACGCCCCAGGCCACGCCGACGGCGAGAATCGCCGCCAGCACCCAGCCGCCAAAGTCGGCCGGCAGGATGCCGGCCACCGGCAGTGTGGCGATAAAGAAGCTGGCCGCGAACATCAGCAGGCTCTTGGGCAGGCGCATCCACGGGCCTTTCGACAGGCGCGAGGGCGGGTTCAGGCGGCGCTTGGCGACGAACAGGGCACCGGTGAACATCAGCACCGTGGCGGCCAGCAGGGCGAAGCCGAGGATACGGTTATGCAGGCCGAAACCGTGCACGACGATGGCCAGCAGCGCCGCCAGGACGAAGCCGCCAGCGGTGGCCACGTGGGTCTTGGACATGTACTTGTCGCGCTCGACCACGTGGTGCAGATCCACCAGATAGCGGCGAGGCATGGCCAGCAGACCGCCGATCCAGTCGACCTTGGCCGGCCGGCCGCGGCGCCACATGAAAAAGCGCTTGGCCGCCCCGATGACCGCGAGGGCCAGGGCGGCGAAGAGCAGAATGGGGAGCAGGGTGTTTAACATCGAGGACATCCTCAAGCCCGAGGGTGGGGCTGATGGAAGAGGCTCTGGCCGCGATGCTGCTTACCTCGTCGCGGCTAAAGCCCCTCCCACACCGGTTTAGCGGTTAGATCAGAAGTCCTTGCACAGGCGCAAGGCATCATAGATCGCCGCATGGGTGTTGCGCTGGGCCACGCAGTCACCGATGCGGAACAGCAGGTAGCCGTCGCCCGGCTCGCTCAGGCAGGGCTGTGGCTTGATCGCGAACAGCGCATCGATATCGATCTGGCCCTTGTTGCGCGAGCCGTCCTTGAGCGCGTAGTAGAGGCCTTCGTCCGGGCGCACGCCGTTCTCCACCACCACCTGATCGACCACGCGCTCTTCCTTCTGCCCGGTGTACTCGTTCTCAAGCACGGCTACCAGCTTGTCGCCCTCGCGGTAGACCTTCTCCAGCATCATGTCGCCGGTCATGATCACTTCCTTCGGGTACAGGCTGCGGTAGTAGGTGGGGAAGGTGGTACCGCCCATGGCCACGCCCGGCTTGATGTCGTCGGTGACGATCTCCACCTGCGCGCCCTTGTCGGCGAGAAAATCCGCCACTGACATGCCGGTGAATTCGCAGATGGTGTCGTACACCAGCACGTTCTTGCCCGGTGCGACCTTGCCGGCCAGCACGTCCCAGCTGCTTACCACCAGACCCTCGGCAGCGCCCCAGTGCTCGTTCTGCTCAAGGAAGGAGTGACCGCCGTTGGCCAGCACCACGACGTCGGGCTTGAGGTCGAGGATGGTGGCTTCGTCGGCCGCAGTGCTCAGGCGCAGGTCGATACCCAGACGCGCCAGCTCCAGCTGGTACCAGCGGGTGATACCGGCGATCTGGTCACGCTGCGGTGCCTTGGCGGCCAGGGTGATCTGCCCGCCCAGTTGTTCCTGCTTCTCGAACAGGGTCACGTCGTGGCCACGCTCGGCGGCGACGCGAGCCGCCTCCATGCCGGCCGGGCCGCCACCGACGATCACCACCTTGCGCTTCGGCCCGGTGGATTTCTCGATGATGTGCGGTACGCCCATGTATTCACGGCTGGTGGCGGCGTTCTGGATGCACAGCACGTCCAGGCCCTGGTATTGGCGGTCGATGCAGTAGTTGGCACCGACGCACTGCTTGATCTGGTCGATCTGGCCCATCTTGATCTTGGCGATCAGGTGCGGGTCGGCGATGTGCGCGCGAGTCATGCCGACCATGTCCACGTAGCCGCCTTCAAGAATGCGTGTGGCCTGGTTCGGGTCCTTGATGTTCTGCGCGTGCAGCACCGGCACCTTGACCACTTCCTTGATGCCTGCCGCCAGGTGCAGGAAGGGCTCCGGCGGGTAGCTCATGTTCGGAATGACGTTGGCCAGGGTGTTGTGGGTGTCGCAACCTGATCCAACGACACCAATAAAGTCGATCATGCCGGTGGCGTCGTAGTAGGCGGCGATCTGCTTCATGTCATCGTGGGTGAGGCCGTCCGGGTGGAACTCGTCGCCGCAGATGCGCATGCCCACGCAAAAATCGTCACCGACCTCGGCGCGCACGGCCTTGAGCACTTCCAGGCCGAATTTCATGCGGCCTTCGAAGCTGCCGCCCCATTCGTCGGTGCGCTTGTTGACGCGTGGCGACCAGAACTGGTCGATCATGTGCTGGTGCACGGCGGACAGCTCGATGCCGTCCAGGCCGCCCTCCTTGGCGCGGCGTGCAGCCTGGGCGAAGTTGCCGATCACCCGCCAGATTTCCTCGACCTCGATGGTCTTGCAGGTGGCGCGGTGCACCGGTTCACGGATGCCGGACGGTGACATCAGGGTTGGCCAATGACCGCCATCCCAGCGCGAGCGACGACCCATGTGGGTAATCTGGATCATGATCTTGGCGCCGTGCTTGTGCATGGCGTCAGCGAGATTCTGGAAGTGCGGAATGATGCGGTCGGTGGACAGGTTCACCGAGCTCCACCAGTGCTGCGGGCTGTCGATGGCCACCACCGAGGAGCCGCCACAGATGGCCAGGCCGATACCGCCCTTGGCTTTCTCTTCGTAGTACTTGACGTAGCGCTCGGTGGTCATGCCGCCGTCGGTGGCATAGACCTCGGCGTGCGCGGTGGAGAGCACGCGGTTGCGGATGGTCAGCTTGCCGATCTGAATCGGCTGGAACATTGCTTCAAAAGCCATTGCGGCACCCTCACGGAAAAGCGGCCTGGGGTTACTTCGTGGGAGGCGCTTTAGCGGCGATGGCGGTCGGCCAGTCGCGGCTGAAGCCCCTCCCACGGACCTTTATTGTTGGAGCGGTTTGACGCGGAACAGGCCGTGGTCGTGGCCTTCCTGCGAGGCACCGTAGACCTGCTCGGCGACGGTGCGAATGCTGCTGCCCTGAGCCTGCAGAATCTGGTCCATGGCGCCGGCGAACCAGCCGGTGAACATGTAATCGACCGGGCGGCCGCACTTGCCGTACACGTAAACGAAGGCCGAGTGATCCAGGCGCACCTCGCAGGTACCGGCCTCGAGGTCGATGGACTGGATCTTGAACAGACCCCAGCCGCGCTGCGACAGACGCTTCATGTAGTGCTCGAACACCGCCACACCGGACAGGCCATGGCACTCGGCTTCCTTCTCGCACCAGTGCCAGGCGGACTTGTAGCCGGCCTTGTAGAGAATCTCGGCGTATTTCTCGGTGCCGAGCACTTCCTCGATGCCGATATGGTTGTTGACGAAGAAATGCCGCGGCACATACAGCATCGGCAGGGCGTCGGTGGTCCATACGCCGGTTTCGTCGTCGACCAGGATGGGCATTTCGGGGGCGTGGGTGGCCATATTGGATAACTCCTGAGCTTGTTCGGTAGGAGCGGCTTCAGCCGCGAAGCCTTTAGGTATGCCGTCCCTTCGGGACGAATCGCGGCTGAAGCCGCTCCTACATGAATTGGATTGGGAAGGGCTTACTCGCCCCAGACATCAGCCAAAACGCGCACCCAGTTCTCGCCCATGATCTTGCGCACCACGCGCTCGGAATGGCCGCGCCCCAGCAGGGTTTCGGTGAGGTTGGGGAACTCGCCCACGGTGCGGATGCCCAGCGGGTTGATGATCTTGCCGAAGTTGGTCAGGCGACGGGCGTAGCCCTTGTCGTGGGTCAGGTACTCGAAGAAGTCCTGGCCGTGACCCTGGGTGAAGTCGGTACCGATACCGATGGCGTCTTCACCGACGATGTTCATCACGTACTCGATGGCTTCGGCGTAATCATCGATGGTCGAGTCGATGCCCTTGGCCAGGAACGGCGCGAACATGGTCACGCCGACGAAACCGCCGTGGTCGGCGATGAACTTCAGCTCTTCGTCGGACTTGTTGCGCGGGTGCTCTTTCAGGCCCGAAGGCAGGCAGTGCGAGTAGGTGACGGGCTTCTTCGACTCGAGGATGACTTCCTCGCTGGTCTTGGAGCCGACGTGCGACAGGTCGCACATGATGCCGACGCGGTTCATTTCGGCGACGATCTCGCGACCGAAGCCGGACAGGCCGCCGTCGCGCTCGTAGCAGCCGGTGCCGATCAGGTTCTGGGTGTTGTAGCACATCTGCACGATGCCCACGCCGAGCTGCTTGAACACTTCGACGTAGCCGAGCTGATCCTCGAACGCGTGGGCGTTCTGGAAGCCGTAGATGATGCCGGTCTTGCCCAGCTCCTTGGCCTTGCGGATGTCGGCGGTGGTGCGCACCGGCATCACCAGGTCGCTATTCTCGCGAATCAGCTTGCTGCTGGCGGCGATGCTGTTGACGGTGGCCTGGAAGCCTTCCCAGACCGACACGGTGCAGTTGGCGGCTGTAAGGCCACCCTTGCGCATGTCTTCGAACAGTTCGCGGTTCCACTTGGCGATGATCAGACCGT
>CAZIZA010000042.1:0-18227 GCA_964543555.1 uncultured Pseudomonas sp. | reverse complement strand
TGTCCTCGGGGCATTGATCGACCTTGGCAGCGCTGATGAGGAAGCTGGCCTGCTGGCACAGACCGAT
Organism: uncultured Pseudomonas sp.; assembly: GCA_964543555.1. Classification (GTDB taxonomy): domain Bacteria; phylum Pseudomonadota; class Gammaproteobacteria; order Pseudomonadales; family Pseudomonadaceae; genus Aquipseudomonas. Next base: position 18,160 of record CAZIZA010000042.1, on the reverse strand, counting down.
GATGGGATTTTTCGGGAGCATGGGGGTATCCGGTGGATGCCTCGATTCCTATTCAGTGGTTCGAGGGCTTGCGACATTTCCGCGCACCTGCTGCGTTCCAGAGGGGGCGGCAGGGGGCGTCGTTTCCGTTTCAGTGTTGCCAGTATATAATGCCGCAGATTTTGTGTGCGCTTTGTCCCACCCGCAGGTATCCGATTGTCGGGAACGATTAAACCTCTGCTCGATAGAAAGCAGGACGTTTCCCACCCTGATGAGGTTGATCTGATGAAGAAACTGTTGCTTGCCGCTGCCGTTATGACCCTTTCTGGTTACGGCTATGCTGCACAGGATCCGCAAGCGGTGTATGACCGTGCCTGTGGCGTATGCCACAACGGCCAGATTCCCACGGCGCCCAAGAAGGGCGACAAGGCCGCATGGGAGCCACGCCTGGCCAAGGGTATGGATACACTGGTGCAGAGTGTCACCAATGGTTTGAACGCCATGCCGCCGCGCGGATTGTGCATGGACTGCTCGGCAGAGGACTACCAGGCGGTCATCAAGTTGATGACCGAGTGATTAAGCCCGCCCGATAACCCTTTCTCTCTTAGCCGTAATTGGATTAGCTGATGAACAAAGTACTCGTGAGTCTGCTGTTGACCCTTGGCCTCACCGGTGTGGCACAGGCTGCTGGCGATGCCGAAGCCGGTCAGGGCAAGGTTGCTGTCTGTGGTGCCTGCCATGGTGTCGATGGCAACAGCCCTGCGCCAAACTTTCCCAAGCTGGCCGGTCAGGGCGAGCGTTACTTGCTCAAGCAACTGCACGACATCAAGTCCGGCGCTCGTCCAATCATTGAAATGACCGGTATGCTGGACAACCTCAGCGACCAGGACATGGCTGACATCGCCGCTTACTTTGCCAGCCAGAAGATGAGCGTTGGCGCTGCCGATCCCAAGCTGGTCGAGCGCGGTGAAGCGCTGTTCCGCGGCGGCAAGCTGGAAGAAGGCATGCCGGCCTGCATCGGCTGCCATGCACCCAATGGTGCGGGTCTGGCCGCGGCTGGTTTCCCGCACCTGGGCGGTCAGCATGCGCAGTACACCGCCAAGCAGTTGACCGACTTCCGTGAAGGCAATCGCACCAATGACGGCGACGCGATGATCATGCGTTCCATCGCTGCCAAGCTGAGCAACAAGGATATCGAAGCGCTGTCCAGCTTCATCCAGGGTCTGCACTGATCATTTGCTGCGCGTCGGCCCTGCGGCGTCAGCAGCAGGGCCGGAAGCCGCTTGCGGCTAACGCCCTTCAGGGCGGCCCTGGAGGGGCGAGCGTAGCGAGTCATGCGAATGTACAAAAGCACAGTCGCCCGCCACTCCGACCGTTCCTCTCCTGTTTCTTCCCTGCAGGGCTCCAGCTCGCGACATTTTCCAAAAGACCAAAAGCCTGTTGCTTTTGGCAGGACAAAGGGTGGCTTCGGCCGCCCTTTTTCGTTTGTGTCATGGCTACAATGGGCGGAACCGGCCCGGCGGTAGCGAGTCATAGTCTCGAATCGCCACTAGGGCGACGCTTATCCAGTCGAGGAGTACCCCCATGCGTAACCTGATTTTTGGCGCCGCTCTGGCGATCAGCAGCCTGTTCGGTCTTGCTGCCCATGCCGAGCCGGTAGCTGGCCAGCAGTATGTCGAGCTGAAGAGCCCGGTGCCGGTATCCAAGCCTGGCAAGGTGGAAGTGGTGGAGCTGTTCTGGTACGGCTGCCCGCATTGCTATCAGTTCGAAGCGACCCTCAACCCCTGGGTCGAGAAACTGCCGGAAGACGTCAATTTCGTGCGCGTGCCGGCACTGTTCGGTGGCGTCTGGAACGTACATGGTCAGGCATTCATCACCCTGGAAAGCATGAAGGTCGAGCACAAGGTGCATGACGCCGTGTTCGCCGCCATCCACCAGGAGAAGAAGAAGCTGGCTTCGGCCGAAGAATTTGCCGATTTCGTCGCCACTCAGGGCGTGGATCGCGATGCCTTCCTCAAGACCTTCAACTCCTTCGCCGTCAAAGGTCAGATGGAAAAGGCCAAGAAACTGGCCATGGCTTACCAGATCACTGGCGTGCCGGTGATGGTCGTCGGTGGCAAGTATCGCTTCGACCTGGGCTCGGCCGGTGGCCCGCAGCAGACCCTTGAGGTCGCTGATCACCTGATTGCCAAGGAGCGTGCCGCGCTCTAAGCGGCCGCAGGCGCGAAGCATGCTGCGCCGCTGGCGAAAGACACGTGCGATTGGCCTGTGTGATCCACAGGTCAACCCGCATTGCGCGCCGCAAGCCGACTGGCCAGCCGATGGCGTGCTGCGCCTGCTCAGTTTCAACGTCCAGGTCGGTATCAATACCCAGCGTTATCACCATTACCTGACGCGCAGCTGGCAGCATCTGTTGCCTCATGCCGGGCGTGCCGGCAATCTGCAACGTATCGGTGATCTGCTCGCTGATTTCGATCTGGTGGCGTTGCAGGAGGTCGATGGCGGCAGCCTGCGCTCGGGCTACATCAATCAGGTCGAGTACCTGGCCCAGCAGGGCGCCTTCCCCTACTGGTATCAACAGCTCAATCGCAATCTCGGGCGCTTCGCCCAGCACAGCAACGGCGTACTCAGTCGTTTGCGCCCCACTTTGCTGGAGGATCATCCGCTGCCTGGACCGCCTGGGCGCGGCGCGATTTTTCTGCGTTTGGGGGAGGGCGAGCAGGCGCTGTGCGTGGTGATGATGCACCTGGCGCTGGGCGCCCGGACTCGCACCCGGCAACTGGCCTACATTCGCGAACGGGTCAGCGAATTTCGCCACCTGGTACTGATGGGCGACATGAATACCCATGTCGTCGACCTGTTGGAAAACTCGCCGCTGCGTGATCTCGGTCTACTTGCACCGCAGCTCGAGGCGACTTTTCCCAGTTGGCGCCCGCAGCGCTGTCTTGACCATATCCTGCTCAGCTCGGAACTCGAATTGGGGCGCGTCGATGTGCTCAGCCAGCCAATTTCCGATCACTTGCCGGTAGCCGTGGAAATTCGCCTGCCAGCAGCACAGAATGCTGTGCAAATGCCTATGCTGAAGACGCCATCCCCTGAGTAAGCCGTATGAGCGATGACGCACAACGCTGGAAAGAAAAGTACCTGAGCAGCCTTGAGCAGCAGGAAAAGCTCGAGCGCCGCTGGGAATCGCGCCTGGATCTGCTGCGCCGCGGCCTGGTGCGCAGCAGCCTGGCTGCCGAGGGTGCGGACAAGGCGGTTGATCAGTGCATGCAGGAAATGCGCGAGATCCTGCGGCGCGATGATATGGATGCCGCGTTGGGCGGGCTGATCCCTCGCCTGGAAAAGGCCGTGCTGGATTCCGAGCAACGCCGCCAGCAGCGTGCCGGCGAAGCCGCCACGGCCTTGTCCGGGCTAATCGAACAACTGCAGCGTCTAGAGCCGCCGCGTGAGGTACGCAAGGCGCTCAAGTCCCTTGGCAGGCAACTGCAGGATGCCACCAGTCATCAGTATCTGCTGCCGGCCCTGCTCAGCCAGTTGAGCAATCTGCAAGGGCAGGCGCTGACCGTACTGCAAACACCGGCTCAGGAGCAGCCGGGGCTGCTGCAACGTCTGTTCGGGGCGCGCGGTGAAGGCAGCGAGAACACTCAGAGCAGCGAACAGGCGCCGGACCCTGTGGCAGAGCCGGCCGCTGCATCCGCGGCAGCGTCGCCTGCCGGTGTTGCCGGGGTGACGCGTGAAGCGGCTCTGCGCCCGCGACCTGATGCGCACCCTGTACTCGACAGCCTGCCGCTGCCACCGGGTCTGGTGCCCGAAGAGCCTGTCGACAGCCCGTTTTCCCTGCCCAGCAGTGAGCCTGGATACAGTGCGGTTGCCCCGCACATCGCTGAAAGCTTGCGCAATTTACTGGATGAGCTTGAGCTGCCGACCCGTCATCAGCCGCAAGGCGAAGCCCTGCGCCTGCGCCTGCACGGCAACCTCAACTGGTATGAGCTGGTGCCGGTACTCGATGACCTGGCCGTGCTGGTACTGGCGGTCAGTGACAGTGGCCAGCGTGAGTTTGCCGGTTATCTCAAGCAGCTCAACGAGCGCCTGAGCGCCTTCATCGACACGCTCAACACCGCCAGCGAGGGGTACAGCGCATCCCTTGAAAGCACGCGCAGCTTCAACCAGCAACTGCGCGATCAGGTCAGTGACCTGCAAAGCAGCGTGCAGGAAGCGTCCGATCTGGAATCCCTCAAGCAGGCACTGGAGCAGCGCCTGGAAGGCTTGCTGCAGAGTGTCAGCATGCATCAGCGGCAGCGCGACAGCAGTGAAGCGGAAGTGGCCGAGCGTCTGCAGGGGCTGGTCAGGCGTGTCGCCGAGATGGAGCAGGAAGCGCAGCAGTTCCGTGAGCATATCGAGGAGCAGCGGCAGAAATCCCTGCTCGATCCGCTTACCGGCCTGCCCAATCGCGCTGCCTGGATTGAGCGTCTGGAGCTGGAAGTTGCTCGTCGTCAGCGCTACGGCGGGCAGTTGCTGCTGGCCGTGCTGGATATCGATCACTTCAAGCGCATCAATGATGGCTACGGCCATCTGGCTGGCGACCGGGTGTTGAAGATCATCGCCGGCGAGCTCAACAAGCGCCTGCGCAAGACCGATTTCATGGCCCGTTTCGGTGGTGAGGAGTTCGTGCTGCTGGTTCCGGCAACGCCACTCGAAGGCGGCATGCAACTGCTGGAAACGCTGCGAACGGCGGTCGAGGCCTGCCCGTTCCACTTCAAGGGCGAGCCAGTGACCATCACGCTCTCTGCCGGTATTACCGAGTTTCGTGACGGCGAAATGGCCGATGCCGCTTTCGAACGTGCCGACCAGGCGCTGTATCGGGCCAAGGAGGCCGGGCGTAACCGCATCGTGCAGGCCTGAAGCCGCGGTTTCACGCTTGCATCGCAATGCGGCCTCTGGCCGCGCGGCCGGCCCTGTTAGACTATGCGCTCCTTTTCGCGGAGACGCCCATGGATATCTTCAGCATCGCCGTGCTGATCTTTTTGGTCACCGACCCATTCGGCAATATCGCCATCTACATTGCCGCGCTGAAGAACGTCGAGCCACGTCGGCGCCTGTGGATCGCGGCGCGTGAGTTGTTGTTTGCCCTGGTTCTGCTGCTGCTGTTCCTCACCTTTGGTGACAAATTCCTCAGCAGCCTGGGGCTGTCACGCGAGGCAACGGCGATTGCCGGCGCTATCATCCTGTTCGTCATCGCCATGCGCCTGATCTTCCCCAGCCCGCAAGGTTTGCTCGGGGACGTGCCGGATGGCGAACCGATGCTGGTTCCACTGGCCACGCCGGCAGTCGCCGGACCTTCGGCCCTGGCTGTGCTGATGACCCTGCGCAATACCCATACCGGGCCGCTCTGGGAACTCTACCTGGCGGTCATCCTGGCCTGGGCAGCGACGGCATTCATTCTGTTGCAGGCCTCGTTCCTGCAGCGGTTCCTCGGTAATCGCGGGTTGATGGCGGTGGAACGATTGATGGGCATGCTGCTGATCATGCTCAGCGTCGACATGCTGCTGGATAACCTGCAGAGCGTATTCGGTCACGCATGAAGTCTCTTTGTCTTGCTCTCCTTGTTGTTCTGCTCGCCGGTTGTAGCGGTGGCCTGCGAATCGATGACAGCTACACGGCGACCGGTCAGAACAGCCGGGTGCAGTACGTTGTACTGCACTACACCTCGGCTGAACTGCAGCGCTCGCTCGAACTGCTGACGCAGACCGAGGTCAGCAGTCATTACCTGATCGGTGATGCACCGCCGACTGTCTATCGTCTGGTTGATGAGAACCGTCGCGCCTGGCATGTAGGCGTCAGTGAATGGAAGGGGCGTACCTGGCTCAACAGCACCACGATCGGCATCGAGCTGGTCAACCAGGGCTATTACCAGACGCCGAGCGGGCGCTACTGGCAGCCGTTCTCGCCGCAACAGATCGATACCCTGATCGTGCTGCTCAAGGACATCGTCCAGCGGCACCAACTGCCACTGGGTTCGATCATCGCGCACAGTGATGTGGCACCGCAGCGCAAGGTCGATCCGGGGCCGCTCTTCCCCTGGAAGCGCCTGGCCGAGGAAGGGCTGGTGCCCTGGCCGAACGAGGAAGCTGTCGCGCGTCAGCAGGCGCTGTTCAGCACCCGCCTGCCCAGTGTGCAGTGGTTCCAGGAGCAATTGGCGCAGCACGGCTACACAGTGCCGCAGCATGGTGAGCTGGATGAGGCGACACGCAACGTCATTGCCGCCTTTCAGATGAAGTACCGTCCCGCCAACTACGACGGTCAGCCGGATGCAGAGACTGCGGCTCGCTTACTGGTGCTCAATAGGCAGGCCGCCGGCTGAATCACCGAGACCTCTGCAGCGCGTCGTGATGCCTGCAGGCGGTTTCGCCTCACCCGGCTCTCGTCGGCGCGGGCTCGACGAGACGTGGCCTTTGCCGTACGAATCAAAGCGCACGGCTGCGAGCACGTACACTGTTGCCGTGAGCGCGTATCACTGATTCGTCAACTCACTCAGGCGCTGTGCCAGCAGGCGGAAATCGTAGGGTTTGACGATGCTCTCGCTGGCCGCCATGGCGTCGCGTGCGCGTACCTCTTCGAGCAGCTCCTGCTCGTAATAGCCGCTGGCGAACAGCACAGGCAGGGTCGGTCTGAGTTGTCGCGCGGCGGCAACCAGGGCGCGGCCATCCAGGCCGGGCAAGCCGATATCGGTCATCAGCAAATCGACGTGCCGCTCGCTACGCAACAATTCCAGGGCGCTGGTTGCATCGCGCCGGGCATCGACCCGATAGCCGAACTCCATGAGCACTTCTGTGGTCAGTTCGCGCACGACATGATCATCCTCGACCAGCAGGATGGTCTTGCTAGGGGAGCCGTCGATTTCGCTCATGAGGGTCTCTGTTTCTGTGCGCAAAATGCGCGAATGTTTGGCAAACTTCGGACTTGGTGCGCCCTCAGTGTGCCATAGACCATCCCCGGACCGACAAGAAGAAGCGAGATAACCAGCCAATGGACAGTGCAATGTCGAACGAGTCTGCGATGGACGAACAGGGTTTTCGCCGCATTCTCAATCGTAATGTGGGTCTGCCATTGGGCCTTGGGTTGGCGGGTGCGTTGATCTTCGCCGTGTTGATCGGTTACTTGTTGAACGTGGTGCGCTGGGTCGAGCATACCGACCAGGTGCTCAACCGGGCCAGTGAGGTCTACAAGCTGACCCTGGACCTGGAAACCGGCATGCGCGGTTACCTGCTCAGTGGTGATGAAGATTATCTGGCGCCTTACGAGCAGGCGCGCGGCAAATACCGCCCGCAGGTCGAGCAGCTCATCGACATGGTCGATGACAACCCGGCCCAGATACAGCGACTCGAACGTCTGTTGGCCCTGCAGCAGCAGTGGGATCTGTTCGCTCAGGACGTCATCGAAAAGCGTCGAGTGGGTGGCAATTATCAGATTGAAGTCGGGCGCGGGCGCGGCAAGAACCTCACCGACGGCATGCGCCGCGAGCTGGATGCCTTCATCAGCAGCGAGCGCGACCTGCGCCAGCAGCGCAACAGTGAAGTCAGTACCGGAACGCTCTGGGGCGCAGGCACCTATCTGGTGGTCAGCATTCTGTTCAGTGCCTTGCTGGCTGTGTTCGGCCGCCGTGAGCTGCTGAACCTTTCGCACACCTATGCGCAGGCCATGGCCCGGCAGGATGACTATGCCGAGCAGCAGCGCAGGCGGGTCTGGCTGGGCGACGGCCAGACGCAATTATCAGAGCGTCTGCTCGGCCAGCCGCAGGTGCAGGAGTTGGCTGACCGTTCTCTGGCGTTCCTGGCCGACTACCTCGATTGTGTGGTCGGCGCGCTGTACCTGCGCGATGCGCAGAGCGGTGATCTGCAGCGCGTAGCCGGTTACGGATTCAGTGCCGATGCCAGCCTCAGGACGCATTTCTATCGTGGCGAGGGGCTGATCGGCCAGGCTGCCCGTGGCCGTCGCCTGGTCTGCCTGGATAACCTGCCGGCCGACTACATCAAGGTCGCCTCGAGCCTCGGTGAAGGCCAGCCCGTCAGCGTTGCACTGCTGCCGCTGCAGTCCGAGGATCGTGTCAATGGTGTGATCGAGCTGGCCTTCATGCGTGTGCTGGAGCCTCGTGAGCGTGAGTTTCTCGAGGCCATCGCCAGCCACATCGGTATGGCCCTGGAGGCCGCGCGCTATCGTCAGCGCCTGCAGGAGGTGCTGGCGCAGACCCAGCAACTCAACGAGGAACTGCAGACCCAGCAGGAAGAGCTGCGCGCTGCCAACGAGGAGCTTGAGCAGCAGGCGCGGGTGCTCAAGGAGTCCCAGGCGCATCTGGAAACCCAGCAGGCCGAGCTGGAGCAGACCAACGAGAAGCTTTCCGAGCAGGCGCAGACCCTGGCCGATCAGCGTGACGAACTGGACCAGCGTAACACCACATTGGGTCGCATACAGACGCAGTTGGAGGAGCGCGCCGAGGAACTGCAACGTGCCAGTCGTTACAAGTCCGAGTTTCTCGCCAATATGAGTCATGAGCTGCGCACACCGCTCAACAGCTCACTGATCCTGGCCAAACTATTGGCCGAGAATGCCGAGGGCAATCTCAGTGCAGAACAGGTCAAATTCGCCGAATCGATCTACTCGGCCGGCAATGACTTGCTCAACCTGATCAATGACATCCTCGATATCGCCAAGGTCGAAGCCGGCAAGCTGGAGGTGCGCCCGGAGCGCACGCCGCTGGCGGGCATGCTGGAAGGCCTGCGCGATGTGTTCGTGCCCCTGGCAGGCGAGCGCGGCCTGAGCTTCCGGATCGAGCAACAGGATGCGTTGCCGCAGGCGTTGTTCACCGACCGTCAGCGTGCCGAACAGATTCTGCGTAACTTGCTGTCGAACGCCTTCAAGTTCACCGACCGAGGTGGCGTGACGCTCAGCGTGTCGCGGCAGGATGATCAATACCTGAGCTTTGCCGTGCGCGATACCGGTATCGGCATCGCGGCGGATCAGCAGCAGGCGATCTTCGAGGCCTTCCGCCAGGCGGATGGCACCACCAATCGTCGATACAGCGGCACCGGCCTGGGACTGTCCATCTCGCGTGACCTGGCCAGGCTGCTCGGCGGTTCCCTCTCCGTCAGCAGCGTACCGGGTGAGGGCAGTACCTTCACCCTGCTGCTGCCTGAGCGCATGGGGCCGGTCAACACCGCCAGCCTGCCGCCCGTTGCGCCCTTGCCTGCGGTCGAACCCGCGCCAGCGCCTGCGGCGCCGCCCATGCCACGTGCTCCGGCGCCGTTTGCCGATGATCGCGAACAGCTCAGCGAGCGCGGCGGTCGCCGTATCCTGGTGGTCGAGGACGAAGTGCGCTTCGCCCGCATCCTCTTCGATCTGGCCCACGAGCTGGGTTACGCCTGTCTGGTGGCTACCTGCGCCGATGAAGGCCTGGAGCTGGCGCGGCAGTACCGCCCGGACGCCATTCTGCTGGACATGCGCCTGCCCGACGGTTCCGGCCTCAGCGTACTGCAACGGCTGAAAGATGACGCCCAGACTCGCCATATCCCGGTTCACGTCGTTTCGGTCGAGGACCAGAGTGAGGCTGCCCTGCACCTGGGCGCAGTCGGTTACGCGCTCAAGCCCACCAGCCGCGACCAGCTCAAGGAGGTGTTCGGCAAGCTCGAGGCCAAGCTCAACCAGCAGGTCAAACGCGTGCTGCTGGTCGAGGACGACCCGCTGCAACGCGACAGCGTGGCCCGCCTGATCGGCGACGAAGACATCGAGATCACCGCCGTCGCCCTGGCTGGCGAAGCGCTGGAGAAGCTGCGCGCCACCGTCTTCGACTGCATGATCATCGACCTCAAGCTGCCCGACATGCAGGGCAATGAACTGCTGCGGCGCATGGCCGAGGAGGACATCTGCTCCTTCCCGCCGGTGATCGTCTACACCGGGCGCAACCTGACCCGCGACGAAGAGGCCGAGCTGCTCAAGTATTCGCGCTCGATCATCATCAAGGGCGCGCGCTCACCTGAGCGTTTGCTCGACGAAGTCACCCTGTTCCTGCACAAGGTCGAGGCCGAGCTGTCCAGCGAGCACCAGAAGATGCTCAAGACCGCGCGCAGCCGCGACAAGCTGTTCGAAGGCCGCCGTCTGCTGCTGGTGGATGACGACGTGCGCAACATCTTCGCCCTGTCCAGCGCACTGGAACAGAAAGGCGCCTCGGTGGAAGTGGCACGCAACGGCTTTGAGGCGCTGGCCAAGCTGCGCGAGCATGACGACATCGACCTGGTGCTGATGGACGTGATGATGCCGGAGATGGACGGCTACGAAGCCACCCGACAGATCCGCCAGCAGGCGCGCTGGAAGAATTTGCCGATCATCGCGGTCACCGCCAAGGCGATGAAGGATGATCAGGAGCGCTGCCGCGAAGCCGGCGCCAACGACTACCTGGCCAAGCCCATCGATCTGGATCGTCTGTTCTCCCTGATCCGCGTGTGGATGCCCAAGCTGGAGCGTCTGTGATGCCTGATGAAATCGAGCTGCGCCTGCTGATCGAGGCGATCTACCTGCGCTACAGCTATGACTTTCGCGATTATTCGAAAGCCTCGCTCAAGCGCCGCGTGCGCCAGGCGCAGGTGCAGCTCGAGTGCCCGACCATCTCGGCGCTGCAGGCGCGCATCCTGCACGAGCCGCAGGCGTTCATGCAGCTGCTGCAGTACCTCACCATCCCGGTCAGCGAGATGTTCCGCGACCCGGAATATTTCCTGGCCCTGCGTGAGCAGGTCGTGCCGCTGCTGCATACCTACCCGTCGCTGAAGATCTGGGTGGCCGGCTGCAGCACCGGCGAGGAGGTGTATTCGCTGGCCATCCTGCTGCACGAGGAAGGCCTGCTCGAACGCAGCATGATCTACGCCACCGACATCAACCCACATTCGCTGGAAAAAGCCGAGCAAGGCATCTTCGCCCTCGATCATCTGCGTACCTATACCCAGAATTACCAGCGATCCGGCGGCAAGCGTGCGTTTTCCGACTATTACTCGGCGGCTTACGACCGGGTGTTGTTCGACAAGTTTCTGCGGGCCAGCGTGACCTTCGCCGACCACAGCCTGGCCACCGACAGCGTGTTCGCCGAAACCCACCTGGTGTCGTGCCGCAACGTGCTGATCTACTTCAACCGCGACCTGCAGGACCGTGCCCTCGGCCTGTTTCATGAGTCGCTCTGCCACCGTGGCTTCCTTGGCCTGGGCAGTAAGGAAAGTCTGGATTTCTCCGCTTACGCCGGGCAGTTCGAGGCGCTATCGCGCCCCGAGCGGATCTTCCGCAAGCGATGAACAGCCAGCGGATCAACCTGCGCGGGCAGGTTCGCGCGCCGTTGCAGGCGCTGCTGATCGGTGCCTCTGCCGGCGGCGTGGAAGCCTTGCTCAGCCTGCTCGACGGCCTGCCGCCAGACTACCGACTGCCGGTGGTGTGTCTGCTGCATCAGCCGGATCGTAATGACAGTCTGCTCGCCGATCTGCTCCAGCGGCGCCTGCTGCTGACGGCCAAGGAGGCCGAAGACAAGGAATACCTGCGTCAAGGTGTGGTGTACGTGGCGCCGGCTGGCTATCACCTGTCCATCGAAAGCGATCACAGCTTTTCCCTCAGCCGTGAGGAACCCCGGCATTTCTCGCGGCCCTCGATCGACATCCTCTTCGAGTCCGCGGCCGATGCCTACGGCGACCAGCTCGCGGCAGCGCTGTTGACCGGCGCCAACGAGGATGGCGCAGCCGGCCTGCTGGCCGTGCAACAGGCCGGCGGCCTGACCCTGATCCAGGAACCGGCCGATGCGCTGGTGCCGACCATGCCGGCTGCCGCGCTGGCATTGCTCGAACCGGATTTTCTCCTGCCCATCACCGCCATGCGCCTGCTGCTGGCCGAACTGGATGCCCTGCCATGCTGAGGAAGATTGAAGCCAAGGTCTTGATCGTCGACGATCTGCCGGAAAACCTGCTGGCACTACAGGCCTTGATCAAGGGCGAGGACCGTAGCCTGTTTCAGGCCAGCAGTGCCGACGAAGCGCTGTCGCTGCTGCTCGAACACGAATTCGCCCTGGCCATTCTCGACGTGAAAATGCCGGGCATGAACGGTTTCGAGCTGGCCGAGCTGATGCGCGGGACGGAGAAGACCAAGCACATCCCGATCATCTTCGTCAGCGCGGTCGGGCGTGACATGGATTACGCCTTCCGTGGCTACGAGAGCGGCGCGGTGGACTTCCTGCACAAGCCGCTATCGCCCTTCGAGGTGCGCAGCAAGGTGGCGATGTTCGTCGAGCTGTATCGTCATCGCAAGGCGCTGAGCCTGCAGTTGGAGGTCGTCGAGGCCGCGCGTCGTGAGCAAGAGGCACTGCTTGCCGAGCTGCGAGAGACTCAGGCCGAGTTACAGAAAGCGGTACAGATGCGTGATTCGTTCATGTCCATCGCCTCACACGAACTGCGCACCCCGCTCAACGGTCTGATCCTCGATGTGCAATTGCGCAGGATGCGCCTGGAGCAGGGGCGCATGGACGCCTTCACCGTCGACAAGCTGCAGGACATGGTGCGCCGCGACGAACGCCAGATTCGCAGCCTGAGCCGGCTGATCGACGACATGCTGGACGTATCCCGTATCCGCACCGGCAAGCTGTCCATACGGCCTGAGCCGGGCGATCTGGGTGAGCTTGCCGGCAGCGTGGTGGAGGGACTGGCCGCGCAGTTCACCCATACCGGCAGCCAGATCGAGTTGCACGTCGAGGGGCCGGCGCCGGTGCAGATGGACGAGTTTCGCATCGAGCAGGTGCTGGTCAACCTGCTGACCAATGCCCTGCGCTACGGTGAGGGGAAACCCGTGTCGGTGCATGTGCAGGTGCTGGACGATGTGGTTCGCGCCGAGGTGCGTGACCAGGGGTTGGGCATATCCGAGGCGGATCAACGACGGGTATTCGAACAGTTCGAGCGCGTCACCGGCACCCATGTCGCCCAGGGACTGGGGCTCGGGCTGTTCATCAGCGAGCAGATCGTCCAGGCCCACGGTGGGCGCATCGAGCTCAGCAGCAGCCTCGGCGAGGGCTCCTGTTTCAGCGTGGTGCTGCCGCGCCGGCGCTGATCGTGCAAATTGCATGCTTCGTAAATCATGCATCCTGCAAAGTGCATGGTTTAGTTGTCGTGGGGTTAACTTAAGTAATTGATTTATAAAGATATTTATCTGATATCGGATTGGCATGAGCGCTGCAATATCAGTCGGGTGAGCCCCGACTGATTTGCTGATGGAGAAGCGCCATGTACATCGTCCGCCTGAGCTTGTTCTGCATCGCTGCATTACTGGTCAACGGGGCTTATGCCACGGATTTCATCGGATCGGCCGGTGCCACCGCCAAAACCGCTGAACTGACCCTCTCCAACGCCCCGCAGTGGGAAACGCGGGTCGGTGCATGGCAGGACGGCTCCACCGAGCTGCGCAGGCAGCGTGTTCGCGGCGTCGGTGAGGACGCCAATTGGCTGCGCATCTCCAATGGTGTCGACAACAACGCCAGCGCTGAGCCACGCCCCGCCAACACCACCCCACGCTGGGTGTTCTGACCGACAAGGAGTCTGCCATGTCCAGAAGCGCTGTTCTGCTGTTGATCCTGACCCTGTTCTGTCTGGCTGCCCTGTGGCTGAGCCCGGGCCTGGAAGAGGGGTTGGCGTTGTTGCTCAAGGCGGCGAGCGTGTTCTTCGGTGTCGGTTTTCTGCTTGCCCTGATGGCCGGGCGGAAGATCAAGTTCGACCCTGTTCTGCGCTAACTCAAACCATTCGAGCATGAAAGCGCCGCGAACCTCGCGGCGCTCTGCACATCTGCCCAGCGCCGTGAATGTATTCAAGCCGGCAGGCTGAAGTAGAAGGTTGCGCCTTCTCCAGGGCGTGAATGTACCCCGAGTTGGCCGCCGTGCAGTTGCACGATCTCCCGTGCCAACGCCAGGCCAAGGCCGACGCCACCCTTGCGTTTACCGATCTGCGCGAAAGGCTCGAAGAGGCGGGCCTGCTGCTCGAAGGCAATGCCTTCGCCTTCGTCCTGTACGCTGACGATCACCTGGTCGCCCTGACGGCACGCCTGCACGCGTACCTGGCTGCCGGGGTTGCCGTAGCGCAGGGCATTATCGGTGAGGTTGTCGAGCAGACGCTGCAGCTGTGCGGTATCGAGCTCGAGGTGCGGCAGCGTTTCGTGGACGTCGCAGAGCAGCTCGATCTGGCGCTCCCTGGCCTGCTCGGCAAAACGTTGTGGCAACTGCTGGAGCATTGCGCCGAGATCGCACGGGCTGCGGCGTAGGGTTTGCACGCCACTCTGGTAGCGCGAAAAATTGAGCAGGTCATCGATCAGTTGCACCAGGCGATGCATTTCTTCGTCGACGGTGCACATCAGTTCCTGTTCGCGACCGTTCGCAGGCAGCGACAGGCGTTCGCGCAGCAGGCTGAAGGCCATGTGCATGCCTGTGATCGGTGTGCGCAGCTCATGCGAGGCACGCAGGATGAACTCACTGCGTACGCGCTCGAACGCGCGCTGCTTGGTCACATCGCGCAGCACCATGACCGCGCCCACGCTGCCGCCCTCGCTGACGTGTACGGGGGTCAGCGTCCAGGCCAGCAGGCGGGTCTCGCCATCACGTTCGATCTGCAGGTCGGCGGGCGGCTCACTTAAGGGCGCGCCCGTCAGGACCTGGCGCAGGGCGTCATCCACGGCATGATCGGGCAGCAATGGTCCGATAGGCTGGCCCAGTCTGTCGTGCTGCCAGGACAACTGGCGCATTGCTACCGGGTTGGCGTGCTCGATACGACCCTCCGCGTCGAGGATCACCAGGCCATCGTCAATGCTGTCGAGCACGGCCTTGAGCCGCCCCTCGCTGCCGAGCAGTTGCTTGAGGTTGCTTGAGTGGTACTCGCGCAGGGCTTCGGTCATCAGGCCGAAGCGGCGACTCAGCAGTGCCAGCTCCACCACGGGCGAAACCGGCAGGACCACATCGTACTTGCCCTGGCCAATCTGGTCGGCGGCACGCGCCAGCATGTCGATGGGGGCGCCGAAGCGGCGGGCGATGCCGTGGGCGGTGAGTACACCGATGGCCAGTATTGCCAGGCCAATCAGGATCAGCAGGCCGGCAATCAGCTGTGAGCGCTCAACGGCTTTGTGTTCGGCCGTGATGACCCAGTCGACGACTTGATCCTGCTGTGTCAGCAGATGGTCGCGCAGACGTTTGAACGCATCGATAAAGGCTTTGTGATTGGCCAGATTGTGGGGCGTCTGGCCGGGAGGCGTTGCATTGTTGGCTGCGGTTTCCATTTCTTCATACAGCGCGGCAGCGTGCTCCAGGCCACGCACATAGTCATCGCCCAGTTGCGCCTGCATGCCCTCCTCGAAGGTGGCGCGGAATGACTGACGAATCTGCTCAAGGGCTTGCGCATTGGGCTGCTTGTCGATGAGTACGATCAGTTCATCACCCAGGTGCTGGCGCAGCTTTTGGCCGATCTGAACGGCATCGAAGCCGCGCTGGATCAGGTCGCTCTGGCTGCGCGCCATCTGCGTGACGCTGAACAGGCCAAGCAGCAGGCCCAGCAGGGCTACGGTGATCAGCGCCGAAATACTGAGGAACAGACGCGTGCGAAGCTTCATCGACAGCTTCATGGAAATCCCGTGTTCAGAGGTTGTATTGCTTGCGTTTGCGGTAGAGCGTCGAGGTATCGATACCCAGTGTCCTGGCGGCCATGTCCAGGGTGTTGCTGCTGGCCAGTACGGCAGCGATGTGGGCCTTTTCCAGCTCTTCAAGGCTCATGGGGGCGCCGACGCGTACCGTGTTGCTGGGTGTCTCGCTGCTGCCGCCGAGGCCGAGGTGGGTCACCTCCACGGTTTCGCCCTGGCAGATGATGCTGGCGCGTTCGATGACGTTGCGCAGTTCGCGGATATTGCCCGGCCAGTGATAGGCCTGCAGCGCGGCAGCGGCTTCGGGGCTGAAGGCGCAGGCCGGACGGCCATAGTCGCTGACGAAGCGGGCGAGGAAGCGTTCGGCCAGATCCATCACGTCTTCATGGCGCTCGCGCAGTGGCGGCAGCTTGAGGGTGATGACGTTGAGGCGATAGAGCAGGTCTTCACGGAATCGCCCCTCGCGCACCATTTCATCGAGATCCAGGTTGGTGGCGGCAACGATACGCACGTCGGCGCGACGGGTGACCGGATCGCCAACACGCTCGTATTCCTTGTCCTGGATGAAGCGCAGCAGCTTGGGTTGGAGGGTCAGTGGGAAGTCGCCGATTTCGTCGAGGAATAGGGTGCCACCGTCAGCCTGGCTGACCCGGCCCTGTGTGCTCTCGCTGGCCCCGGTGAAGGCGCCACGGGCATGGCCGAACAGTTCGCTTTCCATCAGTTCGGCGGTCAGCGACGGACAGTTGATGGTCACACAGGTGCGCTTGGCGCGCCGGCTCCAGCCGTGAATGGCGCGCGATAGCTCGCCCTTGCCGGTACCGGACTCGCCGAGAATGAGAATGTTGGCATCGGTCGCAGCGACCTGACGTGCCGTCTCCAGAACCGCCATCATCGCCGGGCTGTGCGAGTCGAAACCTTCCTTGGCTTTGCTGATCTCGCCTTCCAGTGCCTCAAGGCGTGCGGCCAGGGTGCGCACTTCCAGTTGCTTGGCAGCCGCCAGGCGCAGTTGATCGGGCGTGCAGGGTTTGACCAGATAATCGGCGGCGCCGGCCTGGATGGCATCGACGGCGGTATCTACCGCGGAGTGTGCGGTGACGATCACCACGCGCATCCACGGCGCCTGGATGCGCATTTGCGCCAGCAGATCGAGGCCGTTGTCCTCACCCAGGCGCAGGTCGAGGAAGCACAGATCGAACACCTGGCGCTGCAACAGTGCTTCTGCCTGGGCGGCGCTGCTGGCGCCCGCGACGTCATAGCCCTCGTCCTCCAGGCAGTAGCGGAAGGTGCGCAGGATTGCCGCTTCGTCGTCCACCAGCAGGATGCGTCCGCTGGTCTGCTCTGCAACTGCCATGTAAGTGCTCCATCTGGCTGGTCAATGCAGCTTAGTCAGGTAAAAACCATGCAAGTTGCACGGCCCGGCTGCTCCGATACGGCATCGTGCATGCAGGCAGGATGCCTTTATTGCTGTTAACTAACTGATTTTAAAGGTATTTAATTTTTTTTAAGGCTGGCATGGGGCTTGCGATAGTTCTGGCATCGTTTCACAACAGGAATGAACACATGCCACCGTTCAAACCCCTGCTCCTGGCTGCCGGTACCGTGCTGATGCTTGGCCTGACACCCTTGGCCAGTCATGCCAGCGAAGGCGCGCTGGCTTCGCAGCTCGAGGCTGCGCGCCAGGAAGGCTCGATCTGGACCGCCTTCGCGCTCAACCGTCATCTCAATCCGTTCACGCTCGACATCGCGGTGAAGGAGGGTGTAGCCACCCTCGGCGGTCAGGTCGAAAGCGACGTACAGAAGGATCTGGCCGAGCAAGTGGCGCTGAGCATAGAGGGCATCGACTCGGTGGACAATCGAATCGAAGTCGCCGATGACGTCGCCGAGGGTAATCCGCCAGACCTGGTGCAGCGGCTGGAGGATGCCAGCCTCGCGGCTACGGTGAAATCCAAACTACTTTGGAACAGTAACACCCGTGGCCTGGACATTCAGGTCCGCAGTGAAGCCGGCAACATCACCCTCAGCGGTCATGCCCAGACGCCAGCCGCGAAGGAACTCGCCGGTCAGCTTGCCGCCAATACCGATGGCGTGGGCAACGTGTTCAACCACCTCAGCATCAGTTCGGCCGACAGCAGTAGCAGTGAAGTGCAGACCGCTGTCGAGGAAGCGCGCGAGAACATCAGCGACAGCTGGATCACCAGCAAGGTCAAGGCCAGCTTCTTCTACAGCCGCAACCTGGATGCCATGAACATTGCGGTGAATACCGACGATGGCCTGGTCAGTTTGCGCGGCAGTGTGCTCAGTGGTGCCGAGAAGCGCCTGGCTGTCGAGATTGCCCGCAACATTCGCGGTGTGCGGGGTGTCGATGCCGATGCCCTGCGCATCAGCAGTTGAACCCCTTCACCCCTCCGGCCACTGCCGTGGCCGATATCTGCAAGTCCCATAGCCAAGGAGAGAATCCATGAGCAGCAAGACCGCACAACTCAATGAACTGATCGAA
>CAZIZA010000041.1:0-18312 GCA_964543555.1 uncultured Pseudomonas sp. | reverse complement strand
CCATGGAACTCAACGCCCGCCAGTCGAGCAATAAAGTCCTCGCCCTGCTGTTTGTCGGCCTGCTGGCCCTACTGGTACTGAGCATGGCCACCTCCCTGTGGCTGGCTATCGACAATCGCGCTTTGCGCACTACTCGCCCGACCATCGTGACCCCGATGGGTTATGACGCCCCCTTTGCCATTGCCGAGCAGCGGGCCAGTCCCGCCTATCTGCAGATGATGGCGCTCTCGCTGCTGGCCCTGCGCCTTAACGTCTCCCCCGAAACGGTGGATGCGCAGCACCAGTTCCTGCTCGGCTTTGTCCGCCCCGGAGCCCAGCCTGATTTCAAGGTCACCCTGGCCGGTGAAGCCAAACGCATCAAGCAAAACGAGGTGAACTCGGCCTTCTATCACTCCCAGGTCAATGTGGTGCCAGGCACGCGCATGGTCGATATCCGGGGCCTGCTCAAAACCTGGATTGGCAACGGCAAGCCCACTGCCGAGCTCAAGCACTATCGCCTCTCCCTCAACTATGCCGATGGCGTGACCAGCATCGAGCGCTTTTTGGAGGTCAATGATGATGCGCGTTAAGTGGCTGTTGAAAAAACCAGTACTGGCTATCTGTTCAGTGCTGGCTATCTCCCCAGTATCGGCTGTATTGGCCTCTCCCCTGGTGGTGCCGGTCGGAGGCTTGTCGCTTAGTGTCAGTCAGGACAACCCCAACGTGCTGGAAGTGCCCGGCGAGCGGGTCGTGGCCATCAGCGCCAGTGGCGGCGTGTTGCTGCAAAAGCAGCAGACCAGCTCGGGCGGTGTGCTGTTTGCCACCGGCCAGAGTGACCCTTTCACCCTGTATCTGGAAACCGACCACGGCCAGACCCTCACTATCCACGCCCGCCCCGGCAAGGGCAGCGGGCGGCACTATCAGCTGCAAGGCAGTGACGTCAGCGAGCGGCCCAAGGCGCGCGCCTTTGAGCAAGGCGCCCCCTATGAAACCATGCTGGTGTCCCTGCATCGCGCCCTGCTGGGTGGGACCATCCCTGATGGCTATGTCGATGCGGCGCTTGATGATGCACCCCGCCTTCAGGTACCAGGGCTTGAGATAACCCCCGAGCGTGCATGGCAGGGTGATGCCCTCGAGGTGGTGCGTTATCGCGTCACCAATCGCCAGGCCATTGATGTGACCTTGCGCCCGGAGGCTATCTGGCAGCGCGGCGTGCGCGCGGTGTTGTTTACTCCGGATGCACGGGTACTGCGCGCCGGGGCGGCCACCTGGCTCTACCTCACCCGCACCCGGGAGGTGACCCATGGCTAATATCAACGCCCTGACCCGCAACAAGCAGTGGCTGCTGCTCAGCGGCATTCTGGTGGCGATGGGGGCCGCCGGGGCCGGCGGCTGGTATCTCTCCCAGCGCTCGCTCGGTGCGGGTGACAAGATGAACCAAGGCAACCAGGTGGCCAAAGAGCCGCCCCCGGACATGACCGGGGTGGTCAATCAGTCCTTTGATGACAAGCTCCAGCGCAGTGCTATCACCCAGACCCAGGTTGACAACAAGGAGGTGCGCAGTGAGCTGGCCGCCCTGCGCCAGGAGCTGGGGGCGCTGTCACGCGAGCGCAAGCAGGATGGTCAGCGCCTGGCCAGCCTCGAGAAAGAGAACGGCGCCCTCAAGGCGCAGCTGGCGCAAGGGGGCGGGGTGGCGAGTGATGGTGGGGCGGGCGGGGAGCCGCAGCCGACTCCCTCCACCACGCCTGGTACTGCTGCGCCGGGTACTGTTACACCCGGAGATATCCCGCCCCCAACGGCGTTTTATCCGCTGGGCGGGGGCCAGGTCTATCCCGGCATGGGCTCCCCTTCCGGGGCAGTGGTGACCTATCAACCCATCGCGCCTGCACCGCCAGCCATTGAGACCGTGCGCTTTGCCGATGACAAGCTGGCACAGGTGCCGGCGCACAAATACCCCTATCTGCCCAGTGGCAGCTTTGCCGAGGCCGTGGTGATTGAGGGGGCCGACACCAACGCCGCCGTCACCGGCGCCCAGAATACCGCCCCCATGCAGCTGCGCCTGACCGGGCTGGTTCAGTTACCCAACGACCACACCGTCGATTTGACCGGCTGCTTTGTCACCCTGGAAGCCTATGGCGATGTCTCGTCCGAGCGCGCCATCGTGCGCTCCAGGGGCCTGAGCTGCAAGTTGGGGGATGACATCATCGACCAGCGCTTTGCCGGCCACGTGTCCTTTATGGGCAAAAACGGCATCAAGGGCGAGGTGGTGATGCGAAATGGCGAAATCCTCGGCTGGGCCTGGGGTGCTGGCTTTGTGGATGGCATCGGGGCCGGTATCGAGAAAGCTGCCACCCCACAGGTGGGCATTGGGGGTACAGCATCCATGGGTGCCGGGGACATCATGCAGGCCGGTATCGGTGGTGGCACCGGCCAGGCTGCAAAGACCCTGTCTGATTACTACATCAAGCGCGCCGAGCAGTATCACCCCATCATCCCGATTGGGGCAGGCAATGAGGTCACCCTGGTGTTTCAGGATGGCTTTCAGCTCGAAACCCTTAGCGAGGCCCAGCGCAAGAAGCAGCACAAGGGCGGCAGCAAGCCTGCGCCCCCCCCGGCGGGCGACCCGCAAAGTACCCTCAACATGCTCTCGCAGCTGCGCGAGATGAAGGTCGGCGACCTGGTCTCGCCCACGCAGGCCGCGCCTGCTGACACACCCTATTCACCCATTGAGGTAGCCCAATGAACAACAACCGATTAGCCATCAATGATACTGGCTTGCGCGCAGCGGCGACCCTGACCCTCACCCTGCTGCTGGCCGGCTGTGCCGGCGGCCAGAGCGAGTTTGCCTGCGATGCCACCACCACCGACAACTGCATGACCATGAGCGCCGCCAATCAGCACGCCAAGGCTAAGGCCGCTTCTGTAGCGGGAAAGCAGGGTGCGGGCGCACTGCCCGCCCTGGTTGATCTGCCGCCCGCCCCGCAGGCGCCGGCAAGCAGCACCCAACCGGTACGGGTGATGCCCCCGCACAGCGTTCCACCTAAAGGCGTGCCCGTCCACAAAGCGGCCACAGTGACACCTGGCGCGACACCTTCCGCCCCCTCCGTCACTGGTGATGCGAAGGTGGAAGGGGGGTATAAGCCCGCCGCCGATTTGGCCAGTCAAATCACCGCTCGCTTAAGCCCGGCCTGCGCCCCTCATGCCCCTTGCCCGCAGACCCAACCACCGCGCCGCGAACAGGAGCAGTGGGTCAGCCTGTGGCTGGCTCCCTGGGTCGATGAGCAAGACACCCTGCACCAGGGCGGTCAGGTGCACTTTGTGGTGACCGCCGGCCAATGGCAATTGCCACCGGTACGTTAAGCCAACCACCCGACCACTCCATCAAGCTGGGCGTTGAGGAGGGTCATCTTCTCGACCCGACGAGCACGTCAGCCGCCAAGCGCAGCGCGGCAGTGCCGAGCGCCCCAACCAACAAGGAAGATGTTATGAACCAGGAACTCACCTTTGCGCTGCAAACCCTGCGTTACCGCAGCCTGATCTGCGAAGCCTTGCTGGCGCACGTCAAGGGGGCTGACGCACGGGCACAAGAGGTGATCAACGTCTGTCTCGGCTCGACCGATGTGGTCGAACACATCGCACAGGACTTGCTTGAGGGGCACTACCACAAGGCCTGGCTCACGCAAGACCTGAGTTCTGCACTGTTGCTGCTGGATAACTTCTCAGCCGAATTGGCGGGCTCACACCTGCAAGTACCGAGCCGCGAGGACATCCAGGCGCTGCTGACCCAGATAGACGAATAGATAAAAGGTACTGACCATGCAACAGACAATGCTCTCCCGGACAAAAACACAGACGACATCAACCACATCCGCGCCACCGCGCAAGGGTTACGCCCTCAAGGGAGAGGCTGACACCGTCATCCCTGGTGATGACCGCCCCCTCTCGCCCGCCAGCACCCCAGCCTCAACCACCGCGTCCATTGTGCCTGATCTGGGCTTTGCCATTACCTTGCTGCAACTGGGGGAGCGCGAAGGGCAGCGCATCAACCAGGCCGCCGCGCGCGATGAGTGGCCTGCTACATGGTCTGATGACCCGCAGCTCAAGCTCATTGGTGAGATTGCGGCTGAACAACCACGCCCCTTGTGTGACGCCCTGCTCTTGCTGCTCGATGGCTGGTATCGCCACGCTCACACCCTGGAGGCCATGCAAACCGAGCAACGCCAGCAGGCACAGGAGTGCCAGCCATGATGGATGCCCTGTTTGCCAGCCTTGAGCGCCTGCGGGTGGGGCTTGGCACCAAAGAGGGGGCGGCGTCCGCCAATGCCGCCCTGCGTGACCTGCACTACCCGCAGCTCTCCAGCCTGTTGCCCTATCGCTACTTCGATGGCGACAGCGGACTCTTTATCAACCAGGGCTCCATCGGCTTTCTCCTGGAGGCCCGCCCGCTCACCGGGGCCAACGAGCATATCGTGCAAGTGCTCGATGACGTGATTAAGAGCAAACTGCCTCGGGGGACACCGCTTAGTGTCCACTTTGTCTCGACCCAGCTGGTCGGCGAGCAAATTGATGCCGGCATTCAGGATTTCAGCTGGCAGGGCAAGCACGCCGAGCGCTTTAATGCCATCACCCGCGCCTTTTATCAACGCGCCGCCCTGGGTGCCTTTAACAGCCCCACCCGCTTGCCGCTGACCTTGCGCGACTACCGGGTCTATATCTCCTACGCCGCCAAGCCCAAACGGGTGGGCAGCGCCGCCCTCACCGAGCTCAGTCACCTGCTCAAGGTGCTGCGTGCATCGCTTGATGGCGCCAAAATTGCGACCGTGCTGCTCGACCAGCACGGTCTGGTGGGATTGGTACACCAGATGGCCAACCACCGCAGCGGGGCGCTCTATGCCGAGCCGGTCAGGGTCAATCCCCTGGAGGAGCTTCACCACCAGTGCCTCTCGCGCAGCCTGGAGATGCAGGTACACCCCACGCACCTCTCCCTGGGGCTGGAAGGCGGCGGCCCGCGCACCCGCATCATGCACTTTTACTCGAACACAACCCGGACCTCTTCTTCTTGTGGCAAGGGGGCGACAACATCGCCAACCTGCTCTCGCCTGACCTGTGCGTGGCTAGCCCCTTTGTGCTGACCATGACCCTGGAAGCCGAAGACCAGGTGAGCACCCAGCGCGAGGCGACCACCAAGTTCTTTGATTTGGACAAGAAGGCTCAGTCCCCCTACGCCAAGTTTTTCCCCGGCGTCATCAAGGAGGCCGAAGAGTGGGGCGAGCTGCGTACCCGCCTTGGCAGCAATGCCAGCTGTCTGGTGCGCTACTGCTATAGCCTGGCCACCTTCTGCCCCGATGAGGATGAGGCGGCACTGGTGTGCGAGCAGCAGGTCATCAACACCTTCAAGAAAAATGGCTTAAGCCTCTACGCGCCGGTCTACATGCAGATGCGCAGCTTTCTGACCATGTTCCCGTTCATGGCCGCCGAAGGGCTGTGGGAAGACCTCAAGACCTCCGGGGCCACCTGCCGCGCCGAGAGCACCCAGGTGGTGAACCTGCTGCCACTGGTGGCCGACAACCGGTTAAGCGGCAAGGGCCTGCTGGCCCCCTCCTATCGCAACCAATTGGCCTTTCTCGATATTTTTGGCAGCGAGCTTGGCAACACCAACTACAACATGGCGGTAAGTGGTACCAGCGGGGCCGGCAAAACCGGCCTGGTGCAGCCCATCTTGCGCAGCGTGCTCGATGCCGGGGGCCTGGTGTGGGTGTTTGACATGGGTGATGGCTACAAGAGCTTTTGCGAAAACATGGGCGGGGTCTATCTCGATGGCACCGCCCTTAAATTCAACCCCTTTGCCAACATCACCGATATCCACGCTTCGGGCGAGCGTATCCGCGACCAGTTGGCGGTGCTGGCCAGCCCCGATGGCAACCTTGATGAAGTGCACGAGGATGTGCTGCTGCGCGCCGTGCTGCATGCCTGGCAAGCCAAGGGGCATCAGGCCCGTATCGATGACGTGGTGGCTTACCTGAAAACCGAGCGCCACGCCGAACACTACGCCGCAGCAACCAGCATCACCCGGCGCATGGATGAAATCATCGAGCTGCTGGGCAAATACTGCACCGGCGGTATCTATGGCGAGTATTTCAACTCAGACACCCCCTCGCTTACCGACGAGGCGCGCATGGTGGTGCTCGAGCTCGGCGGCCTGCAGGACAAACCGGCCCTGCTCGCAGCGGTGATGTTCTCGCTCATCATCTACATCGAGGACAAGATGTACCGCTCCAGCCGCTCCCTTAAAAAGGTGTGCGCCATCGACGAGGGCTGGAAGCTCCTTAACTTCAAAAACCAGAAGGTGGGCTCGTTTATCGAAACCGGCTATCGCACGGTGCGCCGCCATCTGGGCTCGTTTATCACCATCAGCCAGAACATCAAGGATTTTGACGCCGATGACGCCAGCAGCGCCGCCAAGGCCGCCTGGGGTAACAGCGCCTTCAAGGTCATCGCCAAGCAGGACACCTCCGAGTTCAAGCAATACAACCAGAACCGCCCCAACCAGTTCAGCGAGCTCGAACGCCGGGTGATTGCCAAGTTCGGCGATGCCAAAGACCAGTGGTTCTCCAGCTTCATGCTGCGCATCAACGACAACGCCTCCTTTCATCGCCTCTTTGTCGACCCGCTCTCGCGCGCCATGTTCAGCTCCAACGGACGCGACTTTGAGTTTCTGCAAGCCAAACGCGAGGCCGGGGTCGATATCCACGACGCCATCTATGAGCTGGCCCTGCGCAATTTTCCCGAGGAGATGAAGGAGCTCGAAGCATGGACACACGGATAAACCCGCAGGGTGAAGCCAACAGCACACGCTGGCGCGGGCGCGCCGTGGCCGTGCTGGCGACAGTAATAGCCCTTAACCTTGGCATCGTCATCGGCATGGTGGCCAAATCCACCCAGCCTGCCATCGTGGCCTTTGATATGAAGGGCACTCTTGACCAGTTCCTGGCGCAATCGGCCAGCCAGTCCCTGACCGAGGCGCAAAGCATGCAACTGGCCGAGCGCTTCAGCGCGGCCCTTGATGCCAGCCTCAATGACTACCAGCACGCACACCAGGCACTGATATTGGTCAGCCCCTCGGTGGTGCGAGGCGCCCCCGATATCACCCTGACCATTCAGCGCGATATCGCCGCCAGAATGCGGGAGGGCACGCAATGAACCGCCTCTCCCTGTCACTTGCACTGCCACTTGCGCTGCTCGCCGCAAGCAGCCACGCCGTCGACCTCGGCACCTGGGGTGACCTCTACCCCATCAGCGAGCCCGATATGCTGAGCACTATTCAGGGGCGGCTGAAATCGATGCAGGAGAGCGGTGAGCTCGAGGCGCTGCAAACCGCCTTCAAGGAGCGGGTCATTGAGCACACCCTGCGCCCGGCCCCCGTCACCGGCCTCACCCTGGCAGACAAGGACAGCACCCACTTTATCGACCCCTCCGTGGTGGTGAGTCAGGACATGACTGACCACCAGGGCCGGGTCTTTGCCAAAAAGGGTCAGCGGCTCAATCCGCTGGCCACCGTGCCCTTTAACCAGACCCTCTACTTTATCGATGCCGATGACCCGCGCCAGCTCGCCTGGATGCGCCAGCAGCGCCCGACCACCCCGCGCTACAAGGTGATACTGGTTAAAGGCAATGTGCGCGAGGCCACCCAGGCCCTCGATACCCGCCTCTACTTTGACCAGGAGGGGGTGCTCAGTCGCAAGTTTGCCCTGACTGCGGTGCCGGCGCGGGTCAGTGCTGCCCCCGATGGCCTGCGCCTGCAGGTCGATACGGTTGCCCTGGACAAGCAGGCGACAGAGGAGCGTGCGCCATGAGTCGACTCTTGATGGTTGCCCTGCTGCTGTGTAGCCCCTGGTTTCACCCCCAGTCTGTGCGAGCAGCCTCTGCCGAGTGCGAGGGCAACTTCGTCAACCCCATCACCGATATCTGCTGGGAGTGCCTGTTTCCCATCACCATCGGCAATGTGGCCGTGGCACCGGGCGATGCGCCCGATACCAGCAACCCCTCCATGCCGATACAGCTGTGCCCGATGGGCGTCTTCTACCGGGTGGGGCTGGCCATCGGCTACTGGGAGCCCATGGCCCTGACCGATGTCACCCGCGCCCCCTACTGCATGGTCAACCTCGGCGGTATCAG
The DNA here is from genome assembly GCA_964543555.1 of uncultured Pseudomonas sp. Lineage (GTDB taxonomy): Bacteria > Pseudomonadota > Gammaproteobacteria > Pseudomonadales > Pseudomonadaceae > Aquipseudomonas. The sequence goes on along the minus strand of CAZIZA010000041.1, from coordinate 10,158 downwards.
CATTGATGCGGGCAAAGCCGGCAGTGGCACTGGGGGCCAAGGCGACAAGGAGGAAGCCGGGGCCTTTTACTATGTCCACTGGTACAAATACCCCCTCACCTACTGGCTCAACATCATCACCTCCATGGGCTGCCTGCAGGGCGGTGACATGGACATCGGCTACCTCGCCGAGCTCGACCCCAGCTGGAATGATTCGAGTATCGCGCTGATTTTAAGCCCCGAAGCCATGCTGTTTAACAACATCATCGCCCAGGGCGCCTGCGCCGCCGATGCGCTGGCCAGTGCCGCCAACATGCCCATTGATGCGCTCTTTTGGTGTGCCGGCAGTCAGGGCTCGATGTACCCCTTCACCGGCTACACCTCCAATGAGTTCAGCCCGCTGCAAACCTCGGTGCTGCTGAGCGAGCGCATGGCCTTCAAGCTCCACCGCCAGGGCATGGTGATGAACAGCATCGGCAAGAACAAGGCCGTCTGCTGGGAATACCCCTCCCCCATCATCCCCAAGCAGCGCTGGCGCTACCAGATGGTCAACAAGCGCCCCGACGCGGCCCGCTGCCACCCCTTTGGCCGCACCACGATGCGTTGGGAGGCTGGCCACAACCTGCCCAATGACCGCAAAAACTTTGGGTATTTGCTCTGGAGGAAGAGAAATTGCGTCTTTTTGTAACGAGGTGTCACATGACAACACCCTACTCCGCGAGCGTGGTAACAGACGGCACCGCAGGTGGCACAAAAATGCAGCATGCCGTCACAAAGCGAGACATTTGTGCGCCATGGCGCGCCCCTCGCGTTCGCCCGCTGATACAGACCTTCGCCCTGACCAGCTTGCTTGGCATGGCCACCTTCGCCCAGGCCACAGCGCCCCAGGGTCAAAGTGTGCACAAGAGTGCGACCGATACCCGCGATGCCCTGCGCTTTGTCGACTCGCTGCTCGATGCCAAGCCCCCAACCCTGCCGGCAGGCGGGATACCGCAGCCCAAGGCCATCGCCCCCGGCGAGCAAGCCTGGCTCGATGCGCTCAAGGCCAAGCGCCAGGACATGGCCCAACCGCCCGCAAGCAACGCGCCCGAGGCCCACTACTTTGTCTCGTTCTCGATGCCAGACGAGGTGCTCGCGCCCCTGATTGAACAGGCGGCCGCCTACGGTATCCCCGCCCACCTGCGTGGCATGGTGAACGGCGACATGCGCCAGACCGCCAATGCGGTGCTGCGCCTTGTCAAAGACCGCCAGCAAGGGGGCGTCTCCATCAATCCCATGGCCTTTACCCGCTATGGCATCACCGCTGTGCCCGCCCTGGTGGTCACCTGCAGCGAGGGGAGCGACCGCATCGCCGGCAACCTCGCCCTGGACGCCGCACTGACCAAGATTGCCGAGGCGGGCACCTGCCAGGAGAGCGCCCGTCGCCTGCTGGCCCAACACACCGACACAGGAGCAACCCCATGACACACGACATGACCCCCACCACACCGCCCAGTGCCGCAGAGCAACGCGCGGTGATCGCCAATACCACCATGCACATCCGGGTGATCAGCCAGGCAGATGCCCAGCCATTCACACTCGAGGATCCCTGGCTGGGCCACAGCCTGCTGAGCGGGCGTCCCGGTTCTGGCAACGCCAGCCCTACTGGTCCCCACCCCTATACCACCCACGACACAGGAGCCGCGCAATGATCCCGACTCAACAACCCAAGGCATCCAGTGATGCCGTGATACTGACCTACGACAGGGCGTTTAAGCAGGCCCTGCGTGAGCCTGCCAACCACCTGCAGCAGCTTGAAAACCTGGCGCGCGGGGCGCTGCGCTTTAGCACCACCTGGCTGGTGTATACCCTGGCCAATGCTTGCCTGCTGGTGCTGTTTATCATGGCGGTCTCACCGGCTGAGACGGTCGGGCTGTGGGAGGCGGCGCGCACGGCAGCGCTTGATGCCAGCAAGGTACCGGTCACGGCCCTGGACACGCAAAATGCCCACGACAGACTGACGCCAGCCCCCGGCGATGCACCGCTACCGCATATCACCCGGCAAGCGCCAATTGTGCTGGAGGCGGCAGCGCCTGAGCCTCTTAAGGCGCGTGATGTGACGCCGGCGGCCAGTGAGGATGTTACCTATCTTGAGGCGCAGCCCTCGCACCGACGCCGTGCCGACGTAGAGGCCCGCGAGCTGCTAAGCGAAATCATCAAGGTGGCCATGCTGGGCTGCGCCCTGGTGGGGCTGTTTGCCAATATCGGCGGCTTTACCAACGTCTATGCCAAGGTAGCCCGTGAGCGGGTGCAGTGTGCCGAGGCGCTGATGCGCGAACAGGCGTTGCAGGAGCAGCTGGCCAACCGGGTCACGGTGGCGGTGCTGGCGGCCCTTCGCAAGGACGGGGAGGCATAACCATGGGCCTGTCCCTTCGCATTGCGCCGCGCCTGGCGCTGTTACCCCTGCTGCTGTCGTTCGGGAGTGCTGTACTGGCCAACGAGCAATACGACGCCGGGGCCGCCTTTGCGCGCGAGGTGCAAGGCAGTGGGGAGGCCACCATGGGCAGCTTTGTGCCCGCCGAGGCATTGCCAAGCTATACCGAGACACCGCCGGAGGCAGGCTGGTATGGCGGGGTTGAGGCGCCCTCGACCGACATGAGCGGGGCTGGCAACCAGGCGCTGCAGGAGTCCGAGGTGGGTCAGGCGATTACCGAGTCTATCCTCAACACCCCGTCAGCTAACAAGCCGAGCCTGGATGCACCCTTTATCTCGGTGGGCACCGAGGCGCAGGAGGGGGCAGAGAGTGTCACTGATGGCAGCTTTGATGGCTGCACCGAGCAGGAGGTGAGCCAGACCGAGTTCACCAACCATGTCTGCGAGCGGGATACCAACGTCGACCAGTACTGTGAGCGCAAGGCGACCATCGGGGGAAGCTATGACAGCCGGGCCGCCGGGAGTCGGGCTAACAAGGAGGTGGTGATTGATGCCTGGCAGACCACCTACACCCCGAGTCTGGACGGGCCGCTGGGGGCGGTGATGACCGCCTCGTTTGCCGCGCCCTTTAAAGGGACGATTGTGGGGCTGCGTGCCCAGATATTGTCCTGCGCAGGAGATAACTGCCCGTTTTTTTATTATGGCGAGGCGTTTCGGATTGCGGGGCAGACCCTCTTTGCATCGGGATGGGGGGAGTCCATTGCGCAATCGGAGAGTGGCGTGGAGCTGACCGGGGCCTATGGGGTGAAGGTCAACCAGGGTGACCTGATTGAGCTGGCGATGAGCGCCTCCTACGTCTTCATGTGTGACAGCTGTGACGAGCTGGCGGTCATGCGGGCCGCTGCTGCTGAACGCAAAGCCCCCATTCGCCTGACCTTCCTTATCAATACCCGCGACTTTCACCCGGAGTTGGTTTGGAACGAGGTCTGTCCCTTTGACAAGGCGGAAGGGTCGTTGACCAGCAGCCAATGCACCGAGCCGGGTGAGGAGCGCACCATCTATGTCGATGGTGAGCCCTACTCCTTATACAGCGACTGCTGGGCCTGGCGGGATACCTACCTGACCCAGAGTGCCAGTGAGGGCACCTGTGGCCCCTATCTGAATGACCCGGCCTGTACCGTGGCCAATCGCCAGTGTGCTTACTCGCAAGATGGTTTGTGCCTGCATGAAAACCTCACCTACAGCTGCGAGCACAAGACCACCGGCACCGGAGTGGTGTGTGGCGGTGAGTTCTTCTGCACCGATGGCAGCTGTGAGCAGGCCGAGGCGGGCAAGAGCCAGGCCTTTGAGAAGGCGGTCTCGTCGCTGGCGGCCGTCGCGGCGGCTGGCAAGGACGTGGCGGCAGCGGGCGAGATGAACGTGCGCGCCTTTACCGGCAAGGCGATGTTTTGCAAAAAGTTCGCGGCGGGCTTTAGCAACTGCTGTGTCGATTCGGGCTGGGGGCAGGACATGGGGCTGGCCAGTTGCAGCAGTGACGAGCAGGCATTGGGTGAGGCCAAGTCACGCCGCCTGACCGTGGAGGTGGGGGAGTTTTGCAGCAAGAAGGTGCTGGGTATCTGCGTCGAGAAAAAGCGCGGCTACTGCGTGTTTGACTCCAAGCTCGCGCAAATCCTGCAGCAGCAGGGTCGTCAGTGGCAACTGGGCATTGGTTTTGGCAGTGCCGATTCCCCGGATTGTCGCGGCATCACGGTCGAGGAGCTGCAAGACATCAAGTTCAACCAGATTGATTTCAGTGCGTTTTACGACGACCTCAAAAACGGCACCACCATCCCCGAAGACGGAGCACTGCTTGAGCGGGTGTCGCAGCAAATCAACGACTGGGCCGGGTCGCAAGGGGGTAAGCGATGAGCGCAAGCAAGGCTGCCTCTCTGCGTATCCCGCAAGGCCTTAACGATTGCCTGACCGCCTGGATAGCAAGCTGGGCGTTGAGGCTCGGCATCACTTCGCCGAGGCGAGCACGCCAGCAGGCAAGCGTAGCGCGGCAGTGGGGGTTAGGGTTGATTGTATGTTGCCATATCTCCCTGATGGATGCGCATGCCAGTGAAGGAGTGGGTGAGGTTGCGCGGTCAGGCGTTGCATCTGCATCAGCCTCGACATCTGCTGCCGGCAGTGCCCATGGTCTTACCCGCTTTGACGCCCAGGAGCAGGGCTGGCAGTGGTATCAGGCCCCCGAGGAGGATGAGGAGAGTGAAGAGCCGATGGTGGCGGAGCAGTCCAAGGTGACGCCCCTCCCCTTAAGCCCCTCAGCGCAAAAGGCGCTACTCCAGCAGGCAACCAAGGAGGCGCTCGATACCGCCATCCTCTACGCCTCCCCGGAGCACTTTCGCCGCTACATGCTGCTGCAAAACTTTTGGACCACCAAGGCCGGGGAGTTTACCCAAAGCGCCAAGGAAGCTTTCCTGCGCTACCCGGAGCTTGATTACAACCTCCAGTACAGCCACTACAACGGCACTGCCAGCACCCAGCAGGCGATGGACAGAGCCAGCGAGCAGGAGGCCATTGCTGCCCTGTCACAAAAGATGGGGCTGTTTCTGTTCTACCGGGGCAAACAGCCACTGGATGCCGAGCTTGCCAAGGTGGTCGCCCGCTTTAGCCAGACCCACAAGCTCGCCCTGATACCGGTGACGGTCGATGGCACCCCGCTCTCCACCCTGCCAACCACCCGCCCCGATGGCGGCCAGGCCAAGCGTTTAGGGATAACCCACTTTCCTGCCCTGGTGCTGGTTGACCCGACCAACGAAGCCGTCCAGCCCCTGGCCTACGGCTTTATCACCGGCGATGACCTGGCACGTCAGTTCTTGAACGTGGCCACCCGTTTTAAAGCGAATTATTGAGGAGCAATCAATGCCATGGATATCGCGCCGCCGGGCGCATTCACACAAAAGCACCCTGTCCATCCTGACCCTGCTGGCCGTCATGATGCCCAGCTTGCCGGCCCACGCCTCCACCTGGGACGACATTGCACGCCTGGAGCAAGCGAAAGAGAAGCAAGCAGAGACCAGCCCCAGGGACACAGCACAGCGAGATGCCCTTGACCAACAACCAGGCCGGGTCGCCCTGCCCTCGCACGGTGGCACAGTGCGTCCCTCCCCTGTGCTGCAGCTGCCCTCTGGCCTCTCGGTGCCTGTCGCCGACTGGACAGTGGTGTTGTTTATGCAATCGACCTGCAGCTACTGCCAGCAGTTTGACCCGGTGCTGGCGCAGTTGAGTGAGCAAAGCGGCCTGCCGGTCTTTGCCTACTCCCTGGATGGTAAAGGGGATGGTGCCTTTCCCAAGGCGCTGCCAGCCTCCCCGGAGGTGATGAACGACTTCTTTGGCTATGGCCTGCCTGTTGCGACCCCGACCACCTTCCTGGTCAACGTCAACACCATGGCCACCTACCCCCTGCTGCAAGGGGCAGTGACAGCCGATGTGCTACTGGCCCGCCTGGATGAGGTGTTCACGCTCCACTACCAGCAAGCCCCGACCTCACCAACCAACTCAACCAACCAGACCTCATCCCCCCAGACCAACCAGGAGGTTCGCTATGGCTTGCCTTGATATGCTGTTACCGCGCACTCGTCTTGCCCGCTGGCCCCTGTGGCTGCTGCTCACCGGCACGCTTTGTCACGCCAACGTCAATGACGACCTCAACCACTTCTTTGGCAAGCTCGGCTTTGAGGGCAATGTCTCGACGCCGGAGGTCTGGCAAGGCCAGGCCGCCGGCTATGCCAGTGGCGGCTCGCTGTTTTTGCGAAGCCCGGTCAAACAGATACAGCTGGTCACCCTGCAGATGCCCAGCCTCAATGCCGGCTGTGGCGGTATCGATGCCTACCTCGGCTCCTTCTCCCACATCAGCGGTGAGCAGCTCCAACGCTTCGTCAAACAAATCATGGGCAACGCCGCCGGCTACTTCTTTGACCTGGCCCTGCAAACCACCGTGCCGGAGATGAAGGATGCCAAGGACTTCCTGCAAAAGCTCGCCTCCGACATCAACAGCATGAACATGAGCAGCTGTCAGGCTGCACAAGGCATTGTCGGGGGTCTCTTCCCCCAGACCGCCGTCAGTCAGCAGCAGGTCTGTCAGGACATCGCCGGCCAAACCAACATGTTTGCCGACTGGGCCGCCTCCCGCCAGGGCTGCACCGTGGGCGGACAGTATGGCAGTGTCACCGACCAGGCCGACGAGAAGACCAAAGACCAGGTACTCAAAAACAAAAACCTTATCTGGCAATCCCTCTCGGACAACCCGGTCTTTGATAACCAGGAGCTCAAGGAGTTTGCCATGAGCCTCACCGGCACCCTGATTTTTGATGCCAATGGCAACATCAAGCCCCTGATTGCCCTGACCACCAACGAGGACATCATTCGCGCCATGATGAACGGCGGCGAGGCCCAGATTTATCACTGCGATACCCGCAATGAGTGCCTCGACCCCAACCTGCAAATGGTCACCATCGCCAAAGACAACGCCCTGAGCGGCCAGGTGCGCGCCCTGCTCACCAGTATCCAGAACAAAGTCATTGATGATGCACCGCTCTCTTCCAAAGAGGCCGGCCTTATCAGCGCCACCAGTATCCCCATTCTCAAGTACCTGGTTGACCCGCAGGCGCTTGGCGTCGCCAACACCCTGATTTACCAGCTATCCGACTACATCGCCTACGACATCATGATGCAGTACGTCAAAGAGATGATTACCCAGGCCCGCACCCAGCTCGGCGGCCACAACTACCCCGAACCCGCCGTGGCTGCCTTGAACAAAAGCCTCGACCAGGCCACCGATGCCCTCTCCGTGCTCCAGTCACAGGTCGAGGTACAGCAAAGCGCCCTGATGGTGGTCGACCGTCAGATGAGTTACATGCGCCAGCAGCTCTCCAGCCGCATCCAGGAGCGCTATCAGGCCAACTACCGCTTTGGAGGGGCCGGCTCATGATGCAGACACATCCATTGCCACCGGCAACACGCGACCAGATGACGCAACCACACCAAATGCACATGCAGCACCAGGAGCACCCATGCTAAGCACCATCTACGTCACCACCGGCGGCGGGATGTTCAGGGACACCCTCAACGCCGTCGCCGCCTTCGTCAGCAGCGATAACTGGCACACCCTGATGACCATGGCCACCACCCTCTCGGTCGGTATCGCCACCATCGCCTATATCCGCACCCGCGACCTCACAACCATGATTAAGTGGGTCGGTATCTTTGTGCTGATAGGCAGTGTGCTCCTTGGTCTCAAACGCCCGGTGCAGATTATCGACTACTCCGACCCGACCGCCGTCCACCGGGTCGATAACGTCCCGCTTGGCCTTGCGCTGCCTGCAGGCCTCATCAGCACCGTGGGAGCTGCCATGGTTGACGCCTATGAAGCGGTATTCCACCAACCCGATGCCCTCACCTACAGCAAGACCGGCTTCCTGTTTGGGGCAAACCTCATGGGCCACAGCACCGATTTCACCTCCCTGCACTCCGAGGCCACCGGGCTCTTCTCCGACTACGTGCAAAACTGCGTCATCGGCGATATCTACTTGAACCACAAGTACTCCCTGGAAGGGTTGATGCGAAGCGAAGACCCCTACAGCCTCATCTTCTCAAGACCCAGCCCCCTGCGTGGCCTCTATGACGCCCAAGGCACCTTTCGCACCTGCCAGTGGGCTGCTGGCCAACTGCAAAACATGATGAACATCGACACCAGCAGCGGGGGTGAGAGCTTTCACTACTACGTCACTCGCCTCTTTGGTAACCGCCCTGATGCCAGCGCCCTCTTTGATGAGATGATGGGCGACAGCTACCAGTACTTTTACCAAAACGGCAAAACCGGCAGCGATATCCTCAAGCACAACATTACCCTCAATGCCCTGCGCAAGGGCATCACCGGCTTTGCCGCCCGCAACGGCGATACCGCAAGCCTCGTGAACCTCTCAAGCGAGAGTGCCTTTGCCAAGATGCGCATGTCGCAAGCCGCCATGGCCACGGTCGGTACCAAGACACTGCCTACCCTGCAGACCGTGCTCTTTGGCCTGCTCATCGGGGTCTTCCCCATCGTGGTCTTGCTCGCGGTCATGAGCGTGCTCACCTTCCAGGTGCTCGGCAACTACGTGTTTTCCCTGGCCTATCTGCAGACCTGGCCCCTGCTCTATGCCGTGCTCAACAACGCCATGAACTTCTACCTGCGCACCAACACCGAGGGCATGAATGTCACCCTTTCCAGCCTCTCCCAGGTACAACAGCAGTACTCCGACATCGGCACCACCGCAGGCTGGCTTGCCCTGAGCATTCCGGCCCTGGCCTTTGCACTGGTCAAGGGCATGAGCGGGGCCATGGTGCAAATGGGTGGCCAGCTCAAATCCGCCATGGCCAGCACGACCGGCCAGAGCGCCTCGCAAACCGTCGATGGTACCTGGGCCTTTAACAACATGCAGACCGACAACGTCACCGGCGGCAAGTGGGACACCAACTCAAGCTACGCCAACGGCCAGATGACCGCCCAAACCGACAACGGTGCGCTGATAACCCAAACCGCTGGCGGGAGCAGCGTTTACAACGCCGCGCCGGCCATGTCGAAACTGCCGCTTGATATCAACTTTGGCAAAGCAATGAACAGCGCCGCCCAGCGCCTGGCAAGAGAAAGCGAAACCAGGGCCGAAAGCGCCCTGGCCGGCTACAACCACGCCGTCAACAGCGCCTACAACCAAGCCAAGCAGTTCTCGTCCCAGTTTGGTAACAGCTCGACCACCACGACCGGCAGTGACCAGAGTCAGAGCAGCAGCCAGTCCCAGGCCGTCAACCAGATGCTCTCGGCGGCTCACTCTTATGCCGAACGTCACCACGTCAGCGACAGCGAAGCCTTTAGCAAGCTGATGGATACCGTCTCTCGGGATGAGATCTCCGGGCGAGCGGGGATTACCGGATCGGTTGATACCAACCGCTCGCTGCTTGGTAAGGTCGCCGGCGTGGCGTTTGGCGCATCAGCCAAAGCTGAGTTGGGGGGGCAGATTGCCACCTCAGCCAGCGACAGCGAAACCAACAACATCAGCGCCACCGGCAGCCAAGGGCAAGATCATTCACAAGATCGCACCAGCCAAGAGGCGCGCGACTTCCGGCAGGGTCTGGATGCTGTCAAGAGCATGCGTCTCTCTTACTCGGCCAGCCAAACCGACAATGCCGCTAACACCCAGCTTGAGCAGCTGGGCACCACCTTGAGCGTGGCCGACAACCAATACCAGCAGTACACCACCAGTCTCAACCGCAGCCACGAGTACAGCCAGATGGCCTCGATGAGCGAGAGCACCAGTGCCCAGATGCAGAGCAACTACGCCCAAGAGTTCGTGGGCTATGTCGAGCGCCGTGCACCGGGCGACGCGCAGACTATCCTGACCGATACCGCAAGCGTCGAGGCGCGCCAGCAGCGCGAACAACTGGCGGGCGAGTTTATGGACGAGACCCTGCGCCAACGGGTTGAAGGCCACTACGCCGAACACCGAGGCGAGCTTGGTAGTAACATGCAGACCCTGTCTGCGCCCTCCCCGACTGGCGATGCAGTGACACAAGGGCAGGAGGCCATGACCACGCGTGCAACGCAAGCGGGCATCAACCCCAACACCACCCAGCAGGTGGATGATCAGATCGGTGATACTCGTCACCGTTTAAACGAACAAAATGAATCGATTGAGTCCTCAAAAGAAGGTATTATGGGGGATCGCTCTACGCTTGCCCAAGAAGAGG
>CAZIZA010000040.1:0-18333 GCA_964543555.1 uncultured Pseudomonas sp. | reverse complement strand
TTCCTGTTCAGCGGCCTGCTGATGCACGGCACCCCGGAGCGCTACATGCGCGCGGTGGACGAGAGCGTGCGCGGCATCGGCGGCATCGTCCTGCTGTTCCCTTTCTACGCCGGGATCATGGGCATGATGATGGGCGCCAATGCCGACGGTATTTCCCTCGGCCGGCAGATCACCGAAGCGTTCATTTCCTGGTCCTCGGCCGACACCTTCCCGCTGCTGGCCTTCCTCAGCGCGGGCGTGGTCAACGTGTTCGTCCCGTCCGGTGGCGGCCAGTGGGCCGTCCAAGGCCCTATCATGCTGCCAGCCGCCCAGGCTCTGGGTGTTTCGCCGACCGTCACCGCCATGGCAATTGCCTGGGGCGACGCCTGGACCAACATGATCCAGCCATTCTGGGCGCTGCCGCTGCTCGGCATCGTCGGCCTCGGCGCCCGTGACATCATGGGCTACTGCCTGATGATGCTGCTGTACTCGGGCGTGGTGATCTGCGGCGCGTTCTACTTCTTGGTCTGAGCGGGTAGCGAAATCTGTAGGGGGGCCGGGCGGCGCTCGGCCTCCTGTAGGGTGGGCTTCAGCCCACCTGCGGCGCTCACAGCGCTCACCCACCTGAAAAAGCATGCATTACCCCGCCCGCTTCAACCCCCCATCAGTCCATGCGCCTTGGCCATGGCCACCGCCTGTGTGCGCCGCTGTACACCGAGTTTGACATTGATCCGCCGTGCATGAGTCTTGACTGTATGCAGCGAGATGAACAACCGATCGGCGATTTCCTGATTGGAGCAGCCCTGCGCAATCAGTTGCAGCACCGCCAGCTCACGCGAACTCAGCAAATCACTCCCCGCGCTGGCTGGCTCACCCACCTGCGACGCTGGCTCGAACAGACGCTGTTGCAGGGTCTGACCGGGCTCTCCCGGTAACAGGCGTTCGAGCCAGGGTTGCTGGCGCAATTGCAGCTCCTGCAAAGGTCGAAGCAGACGCAGTTGTCGCGCCTCACCGATAGCCTCATGCAAGAGAGCATCAGCCTGCTCTGGCTGACCCTGCATGAACAGCACCTCAGCCAGGCTGACCCGACACTCGCAGGCCAGGCTGCGATGTCCGGCAAGCTGACACTCTTCCCATAGCAGACGCAGTGCATGCTCGGCGGCAGCGTAGTGGCCGAGCAGCAGATCGCTCAGTGCCAGATACCGGCGCAAGCGCGGCAACAAATCATAGAACTCGGAGGGAGCCAGTTGCTCACGCTGCTGCAAGGTCTGGGCGAAGAGCTCACGCGCGCGCGCGATGTCCCCCTGATGCAGCAGCAGCCGTCCAACCTGTAGTTGCAGCACACCGCGATAACGTACTTCTGGCACATGCGACCATTGCATCACCCGCTCGGTCCGCTGCAACCACTGATGGGCCTCATCAAGATCGCCTCGGCTTTGCGCCAATTCGAACAGACCGAGGTAACCTGAAATGACGTAGGCATCCTCGCAGTGCTCGGCCTCCTGCAGCCCTAAACGGTAGGCCTCCTGCGCCACCTCGTCGAACCCCTGGCAGGCCAGCAGACTGGCCCGCACCAGCATCAGACGAGCGAGCACCGGGCTGTGCTCGAAACGCTCACGCAGCAGCGCCAACGACCGTTCGGCAAGCTCAGCGGCGCGCCCGACCTCGCCACACATTTGCAGCAGAAGGCACTGATCCGTATTGAGCAACGCTTCGAAAATCAGGCTGCCATGCTGTCGGGCCAGACGCAGGCCCTGATCCAGCGCCTGCTTGGCCTGATCCAGCGCATGTTCAGCCATATGTTGCTGGGCCAGCGTCTGGTAACAGAGCACACGCTGCGACCAACTGCCCTCATCCAGCATCAACAGGGCCTGCTCGCAGTGCAAACGGCTATCGTGGCGGCCACACTGACGTGCCAGCACTCCCATCAATGCCTGCCAATGAGCAATCAGCTTGCGCTGACGGCGCTCATCCGGCTGCGGCATGAAGTGCGCCAGCCCCTGGATGCAATCTGCGGCCTCGTCGAAGCGCGCACAGATAATCAGCGCCCAGGCCTGCAGCGCAATCAGACGCGGCGAACTGGCGAATAGCCAGGCCGGCAGCTCCTCGCGCCAATGCAGGAACTGTGCGACCGAGTGCCCCACCAATAACTGCTCCTGACTGAAACGCTGCAGATAGTTGACCGCAACCTCGATCTGCCCTGCCAGCATGGCGTGTTCGACAGCCTCACGAATATCGCCGTGCCGGGCGAACCATTGACAGGCCCGCACATGAATGGGAGCCGGCGCTGGCGCATTCGGTAGCAGGCGTAATACCTCGGCCAGCGGTCGCCAGAGGCGGAACCAGCTACCACTGCTGTCAAGGCTTCGTACGAATAGTTGACGTCGTTGCAGTTCGCCCAGCACCTCACCGCCACGACTTTCCAGCAGATACTCACAAAGCGACGCTGAAAAGCGTGGCAGCAGGGCCAGGGCACGCAGATGACTGCGCAGCTCTTCATCGAGATCGGCCAGCACTTCACGCTGCACGTAATCACGCAACAACGGGCAACCGGCCTGCAGACGCTGGCGCAGGGCCTCCTCGTCGACATCCAGCAGCAGAAAACGAATCGCCGCCAGCCAGCCTTCACTGCTGTCCAGCAGCGCCTGCCGCACCTCATCGGTCAGCGCCACCTGCAGCGCAACCAACAGCGCCTTGAGTGTCGCATCATCCAGCGCCAGCTCCTCACCCTCGAGTGCCAGCAGATCACCCTGCAATAGCAGTCGAGGCAGATTCCAGGCCGGTCTGCGCCGACTGGCGACCCACCAGGTCACTTGCTGCGGCGCAGCCGCGAACAACTGATCAAGGCAGGCATCAAATTCATCGTCGGCCTGCCGTGGATAGTCGTCGATAAAGATCCACAAACGCCCTGCACGCTTTTGCAGATGACCGATCAACTGCGCTCTACCCACTTCGTCGCCCGGCAACTGCAGCACTGCGGCCAAACGCACGTATAGCTGCGCCGACGTCAGGCTGCGCCCACCGAGATCAAGCCATACACACTCGACTGCCCCCGGAGCATGGCGTGCGCACTGCCCGAGCAGCACGCTCTTGCCGGTACCGGCAGGCGCACACAACAGGCGCAGTCGCGACTCACTGGCGAGCAGACGCTGTAGCGGTACAGGGCGGGGTACCACACAGGGCGGCAAGCGAGGCAGATCCGCAGGTTGCACCTGCGCCACACTGGGACAGGCGATGGCAAGGGTCGACATGGTAGCGGTTCTCTCTGCTTGTCATTGTTGAACCACAAGTCGATGGTACCCACCTCACCTCGCACGACCAGCCCCTGGGACTTATGGCGCAAGATTCACGCAAGAGAGACACACAGAAAAAAGCCGGTGACGCACAGGGCGCACCGGCTTTTAATTCCAGAGGCTAAGTCAGCGCACGCCAGCGTTACGCAATGCGGCAGGCGTAAAGTCCTTTGCCGAGGCCTGAGTGCCGTACTGCACAGCCGTTTTCTCTTCGTTGGCCATGCCGATGGCGATGTAGCGACCGGCGATGACATCGTACAGCGCCTCGAATGCGTACATCGGCACCTGCTTGTCATACTGCTGGAACAGCATCGCCTCACCTACCCGCCAGAGCTGGCCACGGCCGTCATACAGCTCGGACAGAGCAATCTGCCAGGAATCCTCGTCGACGTAGAAACGGCGTTTGGCGTAGATATTGCGCTCCCCATTCTTCAGCGTCGCCTCCACTTCCCAGACGCGGTGCAACTCGTAGCGCAGCAAGTCCTGATTGACATGACCGGCCTTGAGGATGTCCGCATACTTAACCTGTGGCGAAGCCACACGGAAGTTGTTGTAGGGGATAAACAGCTCGCGCTTGCCCACCAGCGTCCAGTCATAACGATCCGGTGCGCCATTGAACATGTCGAAATTGTCCGACGTGCGCAGACCATCAGCGGCAGTACCAGGGCCATCGTAGGCCACCTGCGGGGCACGCCGAACGCGACGCTGACCGGCATTGTAGATCCACGCCATGCGTGGCTCCTTGACCTGGTCGAGCGAGTCATGCACCAGCAACACGTTGCCGGCAAGACGCGACGGCGCGGTGACACGCTGCTTGAACAGCAGCAGGGTGTTTTCTGCCTTGCCCGGGTCGATGTCCGGTACGTTATCGGGGAAGGCAACCTCGTCCTCGAAGTTCACCAGGGTGTAGGCGCCATTGGTCTGCGGTGACGCCTGGACGATGCTGCGCTTGAGGTTACCACCGCGATAACGGGTGATGTGGTTCCACACCACTTCCAGACCGCTTTGCGGGATTGGGAAGGCGTAGTAGCGGCTGTCGGTAAAACCGGTCAGACCGTTACCGCCATCACGCAGTCCGACCTTAAGCGCGCTGGTCCTTGCTGCGGTATTGATCGCATCCGGCACGACCGTAGTGCGATGCGTTGGATACACCGGCATACGATACGTTTGCGGGTAGCGCGCGAACATCGCCAGTTGCCCGGCCGAAAGTTGGTCACGGTATTGCTCCAGGTTCTGCGCGGTGATGGTGAACAGCGGCTGTTCGCTGGCGAACGGGTCACTGAGAAAACCACGCGCATCGACCTGCCCGGCGTCAATGGCCAGGCCACCCGTCCAGGCGGGGATGGTGCCGGCGGCATTGCCAGCCACCTCAGCGCCCAGCGGGGTCAGACTGGTGCCAAGCTTGGCCGCTTCCTGCTCGCTGACCGCAGCCAACACACCGCTGGCCAGTAGGCTCAGGGACAGCACAGCGAGTATTTTCAGGTTTGTATTCATCTGTATTCCTCAACGAGTCCTGATGGCCTAGAAGCTCACGCCGAAGCTGAGCGCCAGGAAGTCGCGATCGACCGCAGTGTTGTACTCACCACCAAAGAAGTCGGTGTACGAGAGGCTGGCGGTATAGGTATTGCGGTAGTCGGCGTCGACCCCGAAACTCACCGCCTTGGCACCCTCGTTGAACAGACCGTTGGGGCCATAGCCGTCAACGTCATGCGACCAGGAGATATTCGGCTTGAGGTTGACCCCGGCGAATACGTTGCTGTACTCCCAAATGCCGCGTACGCGGTAGCCCCAGGAGGTGTTGGTGACGAAACCGTGTGTGTCGCCACGGAATCCGTAGGCACCGAACAGCGAATCGCGGCCATAGCGCAGGTCTTCCCGACTCTCCAGCCCACCGACATAGGCCATGCCGATCTCGCCTACCAGCGTAAAGCGACCGGCCCCCATCACCTGATCGAAGAAATGGGTGAAGGTGGTCTGCACCTGGGTGACTTCCTTGCGTCTGTAACCGACGTTGTCCTGGCCTGGTCCGGCTGCGACCGGAGCGGTACCGGGAGCAATCGGATTGAGCAGACTGCGGGTCATATCAGTGGTATTGATCTGCAGCGGGAGGTTAGGACGGTAGCTGAGCTCGCCTGACCAGGCGGTGCCGGTCGGTAATGTAGTGGCGAAGCTCAGACCGTAAAGACGAATGTCCTCAGGGTATTCCAGATAGTAGCGACCGTTACCCAGCACCACGCTCTGCGCCAGACCAGCACCACTGCCGGGTGCAATAGTATTGGCTGCCGTAATGATCCCCGGCAGCGCATCCAGAGTCGCCTGCCCGGCGTTCTGCGTGCCAACGATAGGGGTGCGGCTGTGATAGTTCATGATGTACAAACCGTACTCGGTTTCGTCCCCCAGCCAGCGCATGGCCAAGCCCCACTGGCCACTGTCTCGGGCATCACGATCACCTGCACGCGGCAGGATCACCCCTTCGCTATCGACCCGAAACCCCTGTCCGAAGGCAGCAGCCACCGGCTGCAGTGGCGCGATGGCTGGTGAACCAATGTGGTAGCCGTCGTCACAGCCATCTGCGGCCACATCGGCGGTTGAGAAGAAGGTGCCGCAGTTGTCGAGGATGGTCTGGTCCCACTCCAGCTGATAAAAGGCCTCCATGCTCATGCGGTCAGTGAGGCTCTGCGACAGGTAGAGCATGTTCACCGGGATCAGGCCTTCCTTGATCTCCGCGCCGGGGCGGCGGAAGGCGGCGACGTCGATCGGGTTGATGGCATTGATGCTGTTGCCAATGAAGGTGCTCTCGCCCCAGCTCACCACCTGCTTGCCGACCCGCACCGTTCCCGGCAGATCGCCAATGGCGTAGTTGTGATAAAGAAAAGCATCAAGAATTTGCGCACCTGAAGACTTGGCGCCCTCCTTGCGATTGCTGTCGTCGATATCCTTGAACAGACGGCTTTCGTCCTTGAGTTCGAAGTCGTACCAGTACTTGCCACGCACGAACACGCCGGTATCACGGTACTTCAGCTCGAGATCGTGGATGCCTTTGAAGATCTTCGAGAAGGTCTCGCCCTTCTTGAAATTCAAACGGCCATCGTCACCGGTCTGCGCCTGGCCCTGACCACCATTGTTGGGGCCGATCAGATCGCGATCCGGACTGCGCATCGACCAACTGGCGCCGACCGACAGCGAGCTGTCGAACTGCCCTTCGATTTCTCCGATGTTGAAGTTGACGGCCTGTGCCGGTGCGACAAATCCGACTGCGACAGCCAAAGCCAAGGTGTGCGGCTGGAATAGCCCGGGCCCTGTTGTTCTTGTCATACGGGTCTCCTGAGGTTGGGTGCAACTAAAGAAGACCCTACGCAGCGACCCGGCTTCGTATAAGCGCACCAAGGAGGGATTTCGCCTGTCGCCCGAAAGGATGAAAGCGGCCTTGCCACGGGGGCAAAGCGCCATACTCAGTGCGCTGAATGATGGGGTATCAAGACGACACGCAACGTACACGAACGAGCATGTATTTAACGCCAGCGATCGAGCACATTCACCACCAGCCGATCCAGCCACCCCCACAGGCGCTGCTGCGCACGGCGCCACAAGGGGCGCTGGTGCCAATCCTGCAACGTCACTTCACGGCTCAATTGAAAATCTTCGATGAAGCTGCTCGCCACCGCCTGGGTGAACGCGGGGTCGAGCGCTTCGACGTTGGCGTCGAGGTTGAAGCGCAGGTTCCAATGATCGAAGTTGCAGGAACCGACACTGACCCAGTCGTCCACCAGCACCATCTTCAGGTGCAGGAAACGTGGCTGGTACTCGAAGATCCGCACCCCCGCCCTGAGCAGCTTGGGGTAGTAGCGCTGCCCGGCAAAACGCACCGGCGGATGGTCGGTGTTGCGCCCGGCCAGCAGCAGGCGCACTTCGACGCCACGGGCAGCTGCACGGCGCAGGGCGCGGCGGATTTTCCAGGTGGGCAGAAAATAAGGCGTGGCCAGCCACACGCGCTGTTTGGCGCCCTTGAGTGCGCGTAACAAGGACAGCAGGATATCGCGATGCTGCGCCGCATCGGCATAAGCCACACGCCCCAGACCTGCACCGGCAGGCGGACACGCCGGCAGGCTCAGCGCTGTCGGCTGATGATTCGGGCGCCAGAAGAAACGCGTATGCCAGAGTTGCTCGAATAGCTGCTGCCAGTCACCGATCAGTGGCCCCTCGATTTCCACCATGACCTCATGCCAGGGGCTGCGCGCCTCATCCGGCTGCCAGAATTCGTCGGTAGAACCGGTACCGCCGACGTAGGCCAGGCGCTGGTCCACCAGCAGCAGCTTGCGGTGATCACGATGGAAGTTGCGCAGGCCGCGCCGCCAGCGCACCGGGTTATACCAGCGCAACTGCACACCAGCCGCCTGCAGGCGCTCACGCAACGGGCTGCCCAGACCGGCTGCTCCGTAGGCATCGAACAAGGCGCGTACCGCCACCCCGCGTTTGGCCGCTCGGCACAAGGCATCGACCAGATGCTCGCTGCAGCGGCCGTCCTCGATCAGATAGAGCTCGATTTCCACCTGTTCCCGGGCAGCATCGATACTTGCCAGCATGCGCGGGAAAAAGGCTTGCCCATCCAGCAGCAGTTCGAAGCGGTTGCCGCCGCGCCAGGGAAAGATGCGCCCGCGCGCGCGCATGCTCAACGCGCCGTGAAAATCAGTACGGCGCCCACCGGCACCGACAGACTGATGGCCGGCAAGTCAGCGAGTTTGCGCAACACATCGATGCCGCTGGCCAGGGCGAAGTCTTCAGCGTGCAGCACCAGCGGCGCCAGGGTCACGACCTGAAAGCGCCGGTCATCCAGCCGTGTGACCAGCAGCTCGCTGTGCAGCTCACGCGTGTGCTCATTGAGTGTCAGGTGCACAGGCAGGCGCAATTCCAACTGCGCACCGGGCGCCAGGTCGGTGAATTGCGCCAGGTTGACCTGGGCACTGATGCGCGCCTCGGGCAAACGCGCGGTATCGAACAGCAGGGCGCGCAGACGCTCGTCACGCAGCGCGATACCGGTGCTCACGGAGTCCAGATCCACGCGCAGACGCGCGCGACCATCAGCGGCGATCTGTCCGTGCAGCGTGAGAAAACGGTGTACTTCCGACTGGCTGCCGGAATGCGTGGAGATGAACGACAGGCGCGAGGACTCGTTATCCAGGTACCAGTCGGCGTGAACGGGCAAGGCAACGGCCAGCAGCAATGGAAGAAGCGAACGGCGCATGAGAACTCGAAGAACGAATGACCAGGCGGCAACGATAGTCGCCGGCGCGAGCCTTGCAAAGCCCGTCGCCCGGATCGTCACAGCGCGATTGCAACGCGCCGCTTGCGCAGTGACGGGTCTTACCCGCACTACTCGCCTGGCAACAACTGGCAGCCCTGGCGCTCGCCCAGCCAAACGGCGCTGTGAGTACGCCCCAGCCCGCTGGCGGTCACACGCCTGGCGCGCTCGTCATCAAGCAGGCTGCTGATCGGCACATACTGCTTCACATAGCCTTCGCAGTAGCTCGTCGGATAACCGCTGACATAACGGCAGGAGCAATATTCCTTGGCCGTGTAGGCACCGATGATGTCCGGGAACGCAGCCAGGTGCGCGCGGTTCGGCCAGGCCCAGGCCATCAGCAGAATCAGCAGCAGCGCCAGTGCGCTGAGCAGCGGGTGACGACGAATCATGGCTGCACCTCCGGGGTGAATGCCGCCAGCACACGTTTGAGCAGCTCGTTGTGTTGAAAGCTGCCGTCGCGGTCATCGGCGTAACGCACCACCACCAGTTTTTCCTGCGGCATCACGTACAGCCCTTGGCCCCAGTGCCCGAGGGCGGCGATGGTCGCGGCCGGTGCATCCGGCCAGGGACGTTTGCTGCCGGGGAGTTCGACATTGAGCCACCACTGCCCGCCAGGTACGGCATCACCCGGTTTGGCCGACTGGGGTTCATACCCGGCAAAGGGCGTGGAGACGAAATCGACCCAGGCGGCTGGCAGCAACTGCCGCTGCCCCCAACGGCCGCCGCGTTGCATCAGCAAACCGATACGGGCCAGGTCACGGGCACTGAGGTAGGCATAGGACGACGCGACAAAGGTGCCGCTGGCATCACGCTCGAGGGTGGCGCTGGTGATGCCCAGCGGCTCGAACAATGCTGTCCAGGGATACTGGGCATAGGCCTGCTCGCCGACCATGCCGCGCAGCGCCGCCGCCAGCACATTGCTGTCACCGCTGGAGTAACGAAAACGCGCCCCCGGTGCAGCGTCGGCAGCATGTGCTGCCGTGAAACCGGCCATGTCGGCGCGGCCTCGGGTGTAGAGCATGGCCACTACCGAGGACTTCAGCGGCGCGAACTCGTAATCCTCCTGCCAATCCAGACCCGACGCCCAGTTGAGCAAGTGACCGATTTTGATCTGCGGGTGTTCGGCCATGGCCGGATAGTACTGTACGGCTGGCGCATCGAGCTTGAAGCGTCCTTCGCCATAAGCCACGCCAAGGATGGTGGCGAGCAGACTCTTGGCCATCGACCAGGTCAGGTGCGCGGTCTGCGCCGTGGTCGGTTCGGCGTAGCGTTCGTAGACGATCTGGCCGTCACGTATCACCAGCAGGGCATCGGTGCGCACGCCCGTACGTTCGGTATTGTCACGCGCAGGGAAGGCATACTGTTCGAGTTCCGCCAGCGCGGCACTCTCGACGCGAGGCTGGCTGTGCCAGTCAGGCTGCGGCCAGTTTTCCGCCCAGGCGGTGCTGGCAGTCACACTGAAACCGAGCACCAGGGTGAGTCGACGGAACAGGGAAATGGGCATGAGTGACCTCGACCAGAAATCGTGGCGCACCCTAGCATGGGAATGATGACGGCTTGAAGCGACGAAACTGCCATCTCAAACGACGGTGAACACGACTACGCTCGGCCATGCTGCGTTAAAAACAGGCTGGCGCCAGTCTGGTCAAATGCTCACTTACAGCGCTTCTTCGCCTATGTTTGCCTTGCCTGACCGTCGCTCGCTACGTTTTCACCCGGTCTGATACCGCTTCACCTGGGTAGTTGGTAATCCTCCGGCCCCATCAGGTCGAGGCCGCATTCCAGGTTCTCGATCCAGTAGAGGAAGGCGCTGATCATCTCTGCGCCGACGAAGGGTCGGCCATGCTGCGGCACGATCATCGCCACATCCATCTGCCGCACCATCGCCGCCCACAGGCGACAGGCCTTGTTGCCAGCCATGTAACGGCGATGGAAGCCTTCCATGTTGGGCACATGGTTGACGAAATCGCGCACCGGCGAGGCATCGTCGACCAGCGAGGCGCCCATGTCGCCGGAGAACAGGATCTTGCTCACCGGGTCATAGACCTGGAAATTGCCGACCGAGTGCAGGAAGTGCGCCGGCACCGCTTTCAAGGTGCACTGGCCCAACGGGATGCTCTGACCACGGTCCGGTAGCGCGATAATGCGATCAAAGGTATTGATGCCACGGCTCAGGGCCAGGTAGCTGGCCGTGAGGTGCGGCAGGAAACGCGCCCACAGTTTGGAGCAGATCACCCGCGCGCGGGTGTGCAGCAGCCACTTGTCCAGCGAGGCGATGATGTCCGGATCCTGGTGCGAGGCGAAGATGTAGGTCAGGTCCTGCACCGGGATGTGCTTGGACAACTCCAGCGACAGCGGCGTGTAGGTCAGGTCGCCGCCCGGATCGAGCAGCAGATATTGCTCGTTGTCGGTGATCAGGAACTGGTTGGATTGCACACCTTCGCCGCTGACCAGGTCATCGAACATCAGGCATTGGTGGCTGCCGTTATCGAACAGCACGATGGGCTCGCGGCGCATGGAAACCTCGTTGATGAATCGCGAGGTCACCTTATGCGCAGGCGGGCCAGCCGGTACTGATGTGGGTCAACGCACGGCGACAATCTGCCGCGCTTTCTCCAGGCGTTTGCTGCGCGCCGCCTCGGCAATGCGCAGCAGGCCCTTGTCGCGCTGCCACAACTCGGCCCAGTGCGCCGGGCCGTTTGCCAGGGCGGCGTCCAACTCGTCGGCCATGGCCTGCTGCTGAGCGAACAGCCCAGCCAGCAGCAGGTGCGTGCCTGGCGCATTGGGCGCCTGCCGCGCCACCTCAGCGCATCCGGCGAGCAGCCCCTGCAGGCGCAGCAGCAATGCATCCGGCCAACCGCTTTCGCGGCCGATGCCGAACAGCCAGGCAATCACCGCCGTGAGCACGTGCACGTCCTCCAGGGTGCGGAAGGGTTTCACGTAATCGTCCCAGCCATCGCCAGCCAGGCGTTCGCCATGGGCCTGCTCCAGGTGCAGGCGGGCATGACCGATGTCGGGCATCAGCGGCAATGCCGGCAAGGGTTCGATGCGCACCCCCGGCGCGCCCTGACGCACCACACCCAGAGCCAGACGGGGCGCCTCGCCAGCACCGTCCTCACGCGCAGCCACCAGCAACCAGTCGGCGCCTTCGGCGGCGGTGACGAAATCCTTGCGGCCACTGATATACAGCCCGTAGGCGCGCGTACTCATGTCCGCGGGGCGGGTACTGCGATTCTCCGTCACACACAGCGCGCCGAGCGTCCAGGGGGCCGCCGGCCAGAGCATGCGCAGCGCGGCCTGGTAACCGGCAAGAAACGCCAGCCCTGGCGTCGCCGCGTGCAAGCCCCCCACCAACGCCAGTTCGAAAGGCTGCGGCACCCCACCCAGGCGCGCCAGCAGGCGCGCATACCAATCGTCCAGACCGGCCTCGGCAGCCTGGCGTTCGATGGGCTGAAACAGACTCGACCAAGGCATCGCGGGTCTCCTCTTGGCAGCGCCTGGAGCGCCGTCACATAAGCATCAAAAAAGCTTCACGGTGGTGACACCGCAGCTACCTAGCCTGAGATTGCCCAACAAGATAGACCGGCTGCAAGCACCCAGCCGGCACACGGAGGATCTGGCATGACTCAAACCGCTCGCCGACTGCAGGCCGAACGCCTGCAAGGCTCCGCCGCCCTGCGTGAAGCGCAAGCCTTGCGCTACCGCGTGTTCAGCGCAGAGTTCGACGCCAAGCTCAACGGTGCCGAACTGGGTCTGGATATGGACGACTACGACATTCACTGCCGCCATATCGGCGTGCGTGATCTGGACAGCGGCGAGCTCGTGGCCACCACCCGCCTGCTGGATCACCAGGCGGCTGCCGGCCTCGGCCGCTACTACAGCGAAGAGGAATTCGCCCTGCATGGCCTGGCCAAACTGGAAGGCCCGGTACTGGAGATCGGTCGCACCTGCGTCGATGTCGCCTACCGCAACGGCGCCACCATCGCCGTGCTCTGGGGCGAGCTGGCCGAGGTGCTCAACGAAGGCGGCTACAGCTACCTGATGGGCTGCGCCAGCATCTCCATGCAGGACGGAGGCATCCAGGCGCATGCAGTCATGCAGCGCCTGCGTGAACGCTACCTGTGCACCGAGCATCTGCGTGCCGAGCCGAAACACCCCCTGCCGCAGCTGGACCTGCCGGGCAACGTCATCGCCGAAATGCCGCCGCTGCTCAAGGCCTACATGCGCCTGGGCGCGAAGATCTGCGGTGAACCCTGCTGGGACAAGGATTTCCAGGTGGCTGACGTGTTCATCCTGCTCAAGCGCGACGAGCTGTGCCCACGCTACGCCCGGCACTTCAAGGCGGCAGTCTGAAACTCGGCTGTAGGAGCGAGCTCTGCTCGCGAACGAGAGTGTCCAGCATTCGCGAGCAGAGCTCGCTCCTACAGAACACATGACGATCAGGCATCGCCAAGCGGTTCGAGCCATGGATAATGTCGGCACTCATTCACGAGCGGAGGCCTCAATGGCCAAACTGCGTCTGTCCCTGCGCCTCGCCCACCTGGCCCTGGTAATCGCCTTCGGCGCCCTGCTGGCCGGCATCGTCAGCCTGTTCGAACGCGTGGTGCGGCACGACCTGATGCCGCTGCGCCAACGTCTGACCCGCTGGTTCCTGGCACGCCTAGGCGGCGCCCTGCCGTTTCGCGTACGGGTGGAGGGCGAGCTGCCCACGCAACCGATGCTGTGGGTCGCCAACCACGTGTCATGGACCGACATTCCGCTGCTGGGCGCTCTGCAGCCGCTGTCCTTTCTGTCCAAGGCGGAAGTACGCGGCTGGCCGCTGGCCGGCTGGCTGGCGCACAAGGGTGGCACGCTGTTCATCCGCCGCGGTGCAGGCGACAGCAGCCAGGTCAGCCAGCAGCTCACCCGCCACCTGCAGCAGGGCCATCACCTGCTGATCTTTCCCGAAGGCACCACCACTGACGGCCTGGCCCTGCGCACCTTTCACGGTCGTCTGCTGAGTAGCGCCATCGACAGCGGCGTGGCGCTGCAACCGGTGGCCATCCGTTATTTGCGCGATGGCCAACCCTGCCCGGTGGCGCCGTTCGTGGGCGACGACGACATGCTCTCGCACCTGCTGCGCCTGCTCTCCAGCTCGGCCTGCGAGGTCGAGATCCGCCTGCTCGCGCCGATTCCCAGCGCATCACGCAGCCGCAACGAACTGGCCCGGCACAGCCAGGCGATCATCGCCAGCGCGCTGCAGCTGGATACAGCCGAGGCGCCACCGGCCGCAGCCGCCTAGCCAGCCGGCGGTACGATCAAGGCGTCGCTGTCGAGCGAGGCCAGCAAGCGACTGGCTACGCTGCCCAGGAAGAAACGCGAGGCTCCTTCGCGGGCATGGGTGCCGAGCACCAGCAGGTCCGCGCCAGACTGACGCAAGGCCTCGCCGATCACCCCTTCCGGCGAGCCGATCTGCACCAGCAGGCGCTCGTGACTCAGGCTCACGCCGATGGCACTCAGGCGCTCCACCAGTTGCTGACGCTGCAGCTCGCGCTGATTCTCCAGCACCTCGGCGCTGATACCCGCCTCCATCATCGCGCCCGCCACGACCGGCTCGACCGCGCTGGCCACGTGCAGCTCGTCCAGACTCGCCAGACCCAGCTCACGCACCCGGTTCAGGGCTTGCTGCGAGGTGCGCGAGAGGTCCATCGCCAGCAACGCATGACGGTATTCATGGGTCACCGGACCATTGACCCGCAGCACTGGCAGATGACTGCTGCGCACCACCCGCTCGAGCGTGGTGCCGACGAAGAAGTCACGCAGTGCCGACTTGCGATGTGCGCCCACCACCAGCAGGTCGGCGCCCATGCCTTGCGCGCTTTCGACAATGACCGAGGCGGCCTCGCCAGTGCCCACAATCACCCGCGGCACGCTGCCCGCCTGCTCGCCGAGGCGTTCGGCCTGCGCCTGCAGCAGGGTTTCGGCCTGTTGTACCTGACGTTGCACATGCGCAGCCGGCGCATCGTCATCGATCACGTGCAGCAGGGCCCACTCGCCACCACCTTGGCGGCGGATCAATTGCACGGCGCGCTGTACCGCGTGCGCCGAACGTTCGGACAGATCGGTCGCTACCAGAATCTTGATCATCTCGTGTTCCTCCATGGGTTTAACACCGCGTTACATTCAAGCGCCTCGCGACCTCGTACTCCTTGATGCAGGTCAGGTCCGACGCGCTAAAGCGGTCTAGGTTAGTAAGGACTGCGGGGTGCGCCGGCCGTTGGCGATCGACAGGCGCAGCCGGCCCAACCAAGGAGACGCGCCCCATGGGCAATCCCCCCTCACAACATAGTGACCACGCCTGGCACGGTTTGACTGCACAACAAGCGCTCGACGAGCAGCGCAGCAGTGCCAGCGGCCTCAGCCAGGAGGAAGCCGAGCAGCGCCTGCAGCGCTACGGCGCCAACCGCCTGCCGCCGCCGCAACGCCGTGGCCCGCTACTGCGCCTGCTCTATCAGTTCCACAACGTGCTGCTCTACATGATGCTGGTCGCAGCGCTGATCACCGCCCTGCTCGGCCATTGGGTCGATACCTCGGTGATCCTCGCCGCCGTGCTGATCAACGTGATCATCGGCTTCATCCAGGAAGGCAAGGCGGAGAATGCGCTGGACGCTATCCGCAGCATGCTCTCCCCCCACGCGATGGTGCTGCGTGGCGGTGAACGCCATGAAATCGATGCCGAGCGCCTGGTGCCCGGCGACATCGTGTTGCTGGTATCCGGCGACAAGGTGCCGGCCGATCTGCGCCTGACCAGCGTGAAGAACCTGCTGGTGGAAGAAGCGGCGCTGACCGGCGAATCGGTGCCGGTGGAAAAATCCGTGGCCCACTGCAACGCCGACGCCGCGCTCGGCGACCGCCGCTGCATGGCTTACTCGGGCACGCTGGTCAGTAGCGGCCAGGCCAGCGGCGTGGTGGTGGCCAGCGGCGCCGACACCGAACTCGGCCGAATCGGCGCGATGCTGCAGCAGGTGCAGGCGTTGTCCACGCCGCTGCTGCGACAGATCGAACAGTTCAGCCGCTGGCTGGCGGTGATCATCCTGATCCTGGCATTGGCCACCTTCATCCTTGGCATCCTCTGGCACGGCCAGAACCCGGGGGAGATGTTCATGATGGTGGTGGCGCTGACCGCCTCGGCCATCCCCGAGGGTCTGCCGGCGATCATGACGGTGATCCTCGCCCTCGGCGTGCAGCGCATGGCCGGCCACAATGCCATCGTCCGTCGCCTGCCGGCGGTGGAAACTCTGGGTTCGGTGACGGTGATCTGCTCGGACAAGACCGGCACCCTGACCCGCAACGAAATGACCGTACAACGCGTGGTCAGCGCCAGCCGAATCCTCGATGTCTCCGGTGTCGGCTATGCCCCGGAAGGCGCCTTTCGCCAGGACGGCAAGCTGCTTGAGCCCGACACCGAACTGCTGGAGATCGCCCGTGCCGCACAGCTGTGCAACGACGCCCGCCTGCAACAGGACGACGGCGGCCACTGGCAACTGCATGGCGACCCGACCGAAGGCGCGCTGCTGACCCTGGCGCTGAAAAGTGGTCTCGATATCCAGTCTCTGCGCACACAATTGCCCCGCAGCGACGCGATTCCGTTCGAGTCCGAACACCGTTTCATGGCCACCCTGCACCACGACCACACCGGCCATGGCCTGGTCTACCTCAAGGGCGCCCCCGAGCGCGTGCTGGAAATGTGCGCCAGCCAGCGCAGCGCCGATGGCGGCAATGCGCCGCTGGATGCCGATTACTGGCGCCGCCAGGCCACCGACCTGGCCGCCCGAGGCCTGCGCCTGCTGGCCCTGGCCAGTAAACCGGCCGCAGCCGAGCAGCGCACGCTCAGATTTGACGACGTGGAAAACGGCCTGACCTTGCTGGCGCTGGTCGGCATCATCGACCCGCCACGCGAGGAGGCCATCGCCGCCGTCGCCGAATGCCAGCGAGCCGGCATCCGGGTAAAGATGATCACCGGCGACCATGCCGAGACGGCCCGCGCCATCGGTGCGCAACTGGGCATCGGCGTCAGCCTGCCGGCGATGACCGGCGCCGAGCTGGAACTGCTCGATGACCGCCGTCTGCGCGAGGTGTTGCCCGGCGTCGAGGTATTCGCCCGCGCCAGCCCCGAGCACAAACTGCGCCTGGTGCAGGCCATGCAGGACAGCGGCGAGGTCGTGGCCATGACCGGCGACGGCGTCAACGACGCACCGGCCCTGAAGCGCGCCGACGTCGGCGTGGCGATGGGCAACAAGGGCACTGAAGCAGCCAAGGAAGCCGCCGAAGTAGTGCTGGCCGACGACAACTTCGCCACCATCGCCGGGGCCGTGCGTGAAGGCCGAGCGATCTACGACAACCTGAAGAAATTCATCCTGTTTTCCCTGCCGACCAATGGCGGCCAGTCGCTGATCGTGATCTTCGCCATCCTGTTCCAGGTGGTGCTGCCACTGACGCCGGCGCAGGTGCTGTGGATCAACATGGTCACCTCAAGCACCCTGGGCCTGGCGCTGGCCTTCGAACCCAGCGAACGCGGTTTGATGCAGCGCCCCCCACGCGCGCCGAACGAGCCCCTGCTGTCCGGCTTCTTCGTCTGGCGCGTGGTGATGGTTTCTGTACTGATTGCCGGCGCGGGCATCGGCCTGTTCCTCTGGGAGCTGAAGCTCGGCAACAGCCTGGAAAGCGCCCGCACCATCGCAGTGAATGCCGTGGTGATGTGCGAAATCTTCTACTTGTTCAACAGCCGCAGCATCTTCGGTTCGGTGCTCAACCGCGACGCCCTGCTGGGCAATCGCGCAGTGCTGGTGACCATCGCCATCTGCCTGTTGCTGCAGCTGCTGTTCACCTATGCACCGCCATTGCAGGGGGTGTTCGGCTCGGTAGGCCTGAGCCTGGAGGAATGGCTGCGGGTACTGTTGGCGGGCCTGGCGCTGTTCGCCGTTGCAGAGTTGGAGAAATGGTTGGTGCGGCGCTTTGGCCTGCATGCTCAAGCGGCCTGAGCCGCTGGAGGAGAGGTTGCCGTGATGGTCGTCGCGGCTGAAGCCCCTCCCACAGCGCCCGACGCGAAACCTGGTGGGAGGCGCTTTGGCGGCGACCGTTGAAGCGGCGAAATCCCCGGTGCGCACGGCACACCCTACGGATGCAGGGAAACACACTTAGGGTGCGCTGCACGTACCGCCGCTACCTCGATGCGTTCAGTTCGGCCTCGGCGAAGGCCATCAGCTCAGGGTAGAAGGCACTGAAGTCCTCACTGAGCGGCTCGTACAACTGCTCCAGCTCGGCGAGGCTGCCGTCGAGCAACTGCGGTTTGGACAGCCGCCGCTGCATACCGGCAATCACCTGCTCCAGCACCGCGAACTCGCGGTAGCTGCCGAGCCAGTCCTGCGCAGCCATGCGCGGTGCCATCAGTGCCAGGCGCCCGGGCAACTCGGGCTCGGCCGCCAGCACGCGATATACCCGACCGGTGAAGTGATCCAGCGGCTGCGACGCGTACGCCGACCAGTCACGGGCCAGGCAATGATCGAAAAACAGATCCAGCAGCATGCCGGCTGTTCTTCGCCGCTCGACAGGAAAGCGCGCCCGTGCGCGGGCTTGTAGTGGGTGGCTGTCGGTGAAGGCATCGATGCGCCGGTGCAGACGAATGGCCGCCTCGATTTGTGCCGGCCAGCGCCCGCTCAACTGGCCTTTGACGAAATCGCCGTAGAGGCTGCCGAGCAACTGCGGTGGTGCGTCGCCACC
>CAZIZA010000039.1:0-18603 GCA_964543555.1 uncultured Pseudomonas sp. | reverse complement strand
ACATTGCCACCGACGCCAAGGTTGCGCAGGGCGTGCTGCAGGATCTGGTGCGCGACGCAGCGAACAAGTCGTTCAACCGCATCACCATCGACGGCGACACCTCCACCAACGACTGCTGCATGCTGATCGCTACCGGCCAGGCGGCCCTGGCGGAAATCACCGAGGCCTCCGGTGAACTGTTCGCCAAGCTCAGGCAGGCGGTGTTCGAGGTGTTCATGGACGTGGCGCAGGCCATCGTACGTGACGGCGAAGGTGCGACCAAGTTCGTCACCGTGCAGGTCAACGGTGGTGGCAGCCATCAGGAGTGCCTGGACGTGGCCTACGCCGTGGCCCATTCGCCGCTGATCAAGACAGCACTGTTCGCCTCCGACCCGAACTGGGGGCGCATCCTCGCGGCTGTCGGCTATGCCGGTGTGCCACAGCTGGACGTGAGCAAGATCGACGTGTTCCTCGGTGAAGTCTGCATCGCCAGCAAGGGTTGCCGTGCGACCACTTATACCGAAGAGCAGGGCGCAGCGGTGATGGCCCGTGAGGAGATCACCATCCGTATCGAACTGGGGCGCGGCGCCTGCAGCGAGACCATCTGGACCACCGACCTGTCTCACGAGTACGTCAAGATCAACGCCGAATACCGCACCTGATCAGGTTCTGCTTGTCCGTATTCCCGCGCCTCATGCCCCCATGACGCGCGGGAATTTGCTATTCGGGGGGGCGCCTTTTAACGTCAGGCGACTTCATACCCGAGGACGTGTGAGATGACCCTGCAACTGGTGATTGGCGACAAGAACTTTTCCTCCTGGTCGTTGCGCGCAGCGCTGGTGGTCGAGTTGGCCGGTGTTGAATGTGAAGAGGTGCTGGTACGCCTGTTTCAGCCCGACAGCCGCGCGCACCTGCAGCGCCATTCGCCTACAGGCAAAGTGCCGGTGCTGCTCACCGAGCATGGGCCGGTGTGGGACTCCCTGGCCATTGCCGAATATCTGGCCGAGTGCCATCCCGAGGCGCAGTTGTGGCCGCAGGATCGTCAGGCCCGTGCCTTGGCGCGGAGCGTCTGCGCGGAGATGCACAGTGGCTTCAGCGCTCTGCGTAGCCACCTGCCGATGGATCTGGCGCGTGACATGGCGCTGAGCGAGCTGCCGGATGCAGCGCAGGCCGATATTGATCGCATATGTGCGATATGGGCCGACTGCCGCGAGCGCTTCGCCAGTACCGGCAACTATCTGTTCGGCCATCCCAGCATCGCGGATGCCTTTTTCGCCCCCGTTGCGGCTCGTCTACGCAGTTATCATGTGGCGCTGCCGACAACGGCGGCGGCTTATGTCGAAACCATCTACCGCTGGCCTGCGTTCCAGCGTTGGTACCAGGCAGCATTGCAGGAGGTAAAGGGGTGAAGCGCGTGCATGTCGCCGCAGCGGTGATTCGGGGTATCGATGGACGCATCCTCATCGCCAGGCGGCCCGAGGACAAACACCAGGGCGGTCTGTGGGAATTTCCCGGCGGCAAGGTGGAGGAGAGGGAGCCAGTGCGCATCGCCCTCGATCGTGAGCTGGAGGAGGAACTGGGCATCCGTCCGCAGGCGGCACGTCCATTGATCCAGATTCGCCACGACTACCCGGACAAGCAGGTGTTGCTGGACGTCTGGGAAGTCTCGACCTTCTGTGGCGAGCCGCATGGTGCCGAAGGCCAGCCCCTGGCCTGGGTCAGCGAGCGGCAGTTGCTGGAGTACGAATTCCCGGCTGCCAACAAACCCATCGTCGCTGCGGCACGTCTGCCGGAGCACTACCTGATCACCCCGGATGGGCTCGAGCCCAGTGAGCTGCTGGCTGGCCTTCGCACTGCCTTGGCACAGGGCGTGCGCCTGATTCAGTTGCGTGCACCGAACATGTTCGATGCGCAGTACCGCGACCTGGCTGTCGATGTGCAGGGGCTGTGTGCCGGCAAGGCACAGCTGATGCTCAAGGGGCCGCTGGAGTGGCTGGGCGACTTTCCAGCCGCTGGCTGGCACCTGACTGCCGAGCAACTGCGTCAATACGCAGTGGGTGGTCGGCCGTTTCCAGCCGAGCGCTGGCTGGCGGCTTCCTGCCACAGTGCCGAGGAACTGGCGCTGGCCACGCAGATGGGCGTGGATTTCGTCACCTTGTCACCCGTACAAGCCACCGCTACGCACCCTGAGGCTCAGCCGCTGGGCTGGGAAGCAGCGCGCGAGATGCTGGAAGGTTGCAACGTGCCGGCCTACCTGCTGGGGGGCGTTGCTCCGGCCGATGTCGAGCGGGCCTGGCAGGTCGGTGCTCAGGGCGTGGCGGGTATCCGCGCTTTGTGGCCCGCCCCATAGAGAGGCGGGTCAACCGATCGCGCGAGCCACTACCCAATTGCACGGCGGGCTGGCGCGATCCCGGTGTCTCACTCGGCCTTGGCCAGGTGCACCACGCGCTGCGGGAAGGGAATACCGATGCCGGCTTCGGTCAGACGTTCCTTGGCCTGCTCGGTGAAGGCGAAGGTCACCGGCCAGAAATCGCCGGTTGCCACCCAGACGCGTAGCGAGAGATTCACTGCACTTTCGCCCAGGCCGGTGACGAACACCACTGGCGCAGGGTCAAGATGTACGCGGGGATCCTGAGCGATTTCCAGCAGTACCTCACGGGCCTTCCTGATGTCGCTGGAGTAATCGATGCCGATATTGATATCCGCACGCCGACGCGGCTCACGCGAGTAGTTGGTGATATGCCCATTGGACAGGCTGCCATTGGGCACGATCACCACTTTGTTGTCAGCGGTCTTCAGGGTGGTGTGGAAGATCTGGATGCTATCGACACTTCCGGATACGCCCTGTGCCTCGATCCAGTCCCCCGCACGGAAGGGGCGGAACAGCATGATCAGTACGCCGCCGGCGAAGTTGGCCAGGCTGCCCTGCAAGGCCAGGCCAATGGCCAGACCTGCTGCACCGATCATGGCGATGAAGGAGGTGGTTTCCACGCCTATCATCGACGCTACGCTGATCAGCAGCAAAATGCGCAGCACGATGCTGACCAGACTGCCGATGAAGCTGCTCAGCGCACGATCCACCTTGCGCGCTTCCAGCAGGCGCCCAATGCTCGACGTCAGCCGGCTGATCAGCCACCAGCCAATAAGCAGGGTAATCACGGCCAGGGTCAGCTTGCCGCTGTACTCCAGCACCACCGGCAGCCAGGCCTCGGACAGCTTGACCAGTTCGTCGACGTTCATCTCCATAAGGGGGGCTCCGATTTCTCTGTGTATGAAACGAAACCGCCATGGCAAGCCATGGCGGTCAAAATGCTATCAACCCTGTGTGCGACGCTCTGGCGCCGTAAAGGTTCAATCGCGGAAGTTGTTGTACTGCAGCGGCATGCCGAACTCGTGACCGCGCAGCAGGGCGATGGCTTCCTGTAGATCATCACGTTTTTTACCGGTTACACGCACCTGCTCACCCTGAATGGCAGCCTGCACCTTGAGCTTGGCATCCTTGATGTGGGCGACGATCTTCTTCGCCAGTTCCTTGTCGATGCCCTCGCGGAAGGTGACTTCTTGCTTCATCACCTTACCCGATGCATAGGGATCCTTGGTTTCCATGCACTGGCAATCAATCTTGCGCTTGACCAGGCTGCTGCGCACGATGTCGAGCATCTGCTCGAGCATGAAGTCGGCTTCTGCGGTCAAGGTCAGCGCCTTGTCCTTGCTTTCGATGCTGCATTTGCCGCGCAGATCGAAACGGCGGTCGAGTTCCTTGATGGCGTTATCGACCGCATTGGTCAGTTCGTGTTTATCCAGTTCGGACACGACGTCGAACGAAGGCATGAGTGGGCTCCTGATGGACGGCGCGATCCTCTTCACGGAGTGAACGCGCCTGACTTGACGATAACTATGGCGGCCTCATTATAACCAGTCTGATAAACGCCGTTTGGCGTCCTTCCTCTCTGCCAGCGAGCTCGCACCATGCCCAACCCCCATCTCAGCATCCTGGTCGTGGACGACGCCAAGTTCTCCAGCGCCATGATCGGTCGTGCACTGAGCCAGGCCGGCTACCAGGATGTGCGTTTCGCCAGCAGCGCCAGTGAGGCCTTGCAGCAACTGGAGCAGCGCCCGGCCAGTGTATTGCTGGCCGACTGGCTGATGCCCGAGATCGACGGCCTGGAGCTGACCGCGCGGGTACGCCAGCTTGACGAGACGGCCGATCACTACACCTACATCATCCTGCTCACCGGCAAGGACGGCGAAAACGTGCTGGGCGAAGCCTTCGACCGTGGCGTCGATGACTTCATCAGCAAGGCGGCCATGAACGAGCAATTGGTGCCGCGCGTTTACGCTGCCGACCGGCTGTGCAATACCCTGCAGCGCCTGCTGCACGAGAACTGCATGCTCACCCAGAGCGTCGCCAGCCTGGAACGCCGTAACCTGGTCGACCCGTTGACGGGGCTGGGCAACCCGCGCTACCTGCGACAAAAGCTCGCTGACAGCTTGCGTCAGGTCGAATCACGCGGCGGTGCGGTCTGTTATTTGCTGATCGGATTGCCAGAAGCCGTTCAACTGCGTGGCCAGTATGGTGAGCGCTTCTTCAATGAGCTGATGCACAGTGCCGCACGCCGCCTGCAGCAACTGGTCAGGCCGTTGGATGTGCTGACCCGTCTGGATGACAATCATTTTGGCCTGATCACCCTGCTCGACGATTTGCAGGAATGCTCGCCGAGCAGTTTCAAGCGCTTGCATGAAGGGCTGAACCTCAAGGCGTTCAAGACCAGCGAAGGTTTCATTACCCTCAAGGCAGGTATCAGCCTGGTTGGCCTCGATGCCAAGGCGTTGCCCACAGACCCTGAGCAATTGATTCAGCATGCAGAAAAGCTGCTGGCGGAATCCTATGTCAGTGGTCGCGTCGCCGCCATGCGCCTGCCTCTGTCGTGACCTGGCATATTCTCGGCGCTGGCAGCCTCGGCAGTCTGTGGGCCGCACGCCTGGCCCGTGGCGGCTTGCCGGTCAGGCTGATTCTGCGTAACCGGCAACGCCTTGAAGCCTACCGTCAGGCGGGAGGCGTGACGCTGATCGAGGCAGAGCAGGCTCAGCGCTTCGCTATCCCCGCCGAGTTGCCGCAGGCGCAGGCGCCCATTCATCGTTTGCTGCTGGCCTGCAAGGCCTATGACGTACAGGCCGCGGTTGCGACTGTGGCCCAGCGCCTGGCTCCGGGCGCCGAGCTGTTGCTGCTGCAAAATGGTCTCGGCAGTCAGGAGGCTGTCGCCCGTGATCTGCCCGCGCAGCGTTGCCTGTTCGTGTCCAGCACCGAAGGCGCCTTTCGCCCCGCCGACTTTCAGGTCGTGTTCGCCGGCCATGGGCAAAACTGGCTGGGCGATCCGCACGATGCCAGGCCGCCCATCTGGCTCAACGAACTGCAGTGCGCCGGCATCACGCATCAGTGGAGCCCGGATATTCTCGCGCGGCTGTGGCGCAAGCTGGCGCTCAATTGCGCGATCAACCCGCTCACCGTGCTCTATGACTGTCGAAACGGTGAACTGGCCGGGCACCCGCTTGAAGTCGCCAGCCTGTGCAGCGAACTCGTGACCCTGCTGCAGGGCTGCGGCCAGGCGACGGCTGCAGACAATCTGTACGAGGACGTGCAGCGTGTGATCCGCGCCACGGCTGCCAATTACTCATCCATGCATCAGGATGTCGCGCAAGGTCGGCGCACCGAGGTCAGCTACCTGCTTGGCTATGCCTGTGCCGCTGCACAGCGGCAGCAGTTGCACTTGCCGCAGTTGGAGCGCTTGCAGCAACGCCTGCTCAATAAGCTGCGTGAGCGCGGTTTGCCCCTGGATTGAGGATGCACGGCTGGCAGGTTGCATCGCGGCCTACACAGGCAGTAGGTAACCGCGCTAACCTGCCGTTCCAACTCGCCACAACGATGCCTTCATGAGACTGCGTCAGCGCCTTGAAAATCTGCCGGTTGGCCGCAAGCTGCTCGCTGCGCTGCTGGTGTTGCTCGCCGCCGTCATGCTGGTAGCCAATCTGGCCTTCATCAGTGCAGCCTATTGGATTACCCAGCAAAGTATGGCGCCACAGGCGCTGCACACACTCGCCAGGCTGATTGCCAGCCCCGCGTTGAGCCAGGAAGCGCTGCACTCGCCAGCCTCGGCGCAGATACTGCTCAAGCGCCTGGATGAATACGCCCCGCTGCGTGCCGCGGTGATTTACGACAGTAACGGAGACAGCCTGGCGCAACTGCAGCGTGGCGAAAAACTGCAGCTGCCGCAGCAGTTGAGTCAATTGCCGGACTGGCGCGAAAGTGCCTTTCGTACCAACTTGCTGGTCGACCTGCCGCACCCCAGCGGCAATCCCGGTGCCCTGCTGCTGGTGGCGTCCAGTGAACTGCCGGGGGCGTTCTATACCGGTACTCTGACCGCCAGCCTGGTGATTCTGGCGTTCAGCGTGCTGCTGTGGATGTTGGTCGCCAGGCAGATCAAGCGCCTGGTGACCAAACCCATTCGGCGCCTGGAGGAGCTATCGCGCCAGGTCACCCGTGAAGAGAACTATGCGCTGCGCGCCAATCGCGGTAATCGGGACGAAATAGGCAGCCTGGCCGATGCCTTCAACACCATGCTGATGCGCATGGAAGCGCGCGAGCAGCAGCTCAAGCGTGCTCGCGACGATGCCCAGCAGGCGTTCGATCAGGCGCAGAGCCTGGCCGAGGAAACCCGCCACTCCAACCGCAAACTGGAGCTGGAAGTGCAGGTGCGCAGCAAGATCGAGAAGAAGCTCACCGGTTTCCAGAACTATCTCAACAGCATCATCGACTCCATGCCCTCGGCGCTGATTGCCCTCGACGAGCAGCTTTACGTCACGCAATGGAATCAGGAGGCCAGCGCCCTGTCCGGTACGCGCCTGGAAGAGGCGCTGAACCAGCCGATATTTCTCGCCTTCCCGCCACTCAAACCCTTTCTTGCGCAGCTCAAACGCACCGCCGAGCAGCATCGCGTGGAAAAGATCGAGCGCGTTACCTGGCACAAGGACGAAGAGCCCCACCACTATGCCCTGACCTTCTACCCGCTGATGGGCAGCGCCGGACGGGGTGTGGTGATCCGTATCGACGACATCACCCAGCGCCTGGCCCTGGAGGAAATGATGGTGCAGTCGGAGAAGATGCTCTCCGTCGGCGGCCTGGCGGCGGGCATGGCGCACGAAATCAACAACCCGCTCGGCGCCATCCTGCATAACGTGCAGAACATCCGCCGGCGCCTGTCGCCGGGTCTGGAAAAGAATGTCGAGCAGGCCGAGCAGGCCGGCGTCAGCCTGACTGCCATTGAGCACTATATGGAGGCGCGTGAGATACCACGCCTGCTCGATGGCATCCAGCAGGCTGGCCAGCGTGCCGCCAAGATCGTCAGCCACATGCTCAGCTTCAGCCGCCGTAGCGACCGCCAGCTATCACCCTGCGATCTGCCAGCGCTGATCGATCAGGCGCTGGAAATTGCCGGCAACGACTTCGATCTGGCTGATAGCTTCGACTTCAGGGGCGTGGCGATCATGCGTCAGTTCGACCCGTTGCTGGGGCCAGTGGCCGGTACCGCCAACGAACTGGAGCAGGTGCTGCTCAATTTGCTGAAGAATGCCGCTCAGGCCATTCACCAGCGCGATGACGAGGCGGAGCCGGGCCGCATCACCCTGCGCGCGCGGCAGGCTGGCAGTTGGGCGGAGGTACAGGTCGAGGACAATGGGGTCGGCATGAGCGAAGCGGTACGCAAGCGCATCTTCGAACCTTTTTTTACCACCAAGGAGGTGGGGCAGGGCACTGGCCTCGGCCTGGCTGTCTCCTATTTCATCATCACCAACAATCACAAGGGGCAGATGGAGGTGCACTCCACGCCAGGCCAGGGAACCTGTTTTACCTTGCGCCTGCCGCTGGCTTCCCTGCCCGAACACACAGGACTCTGAACCATGGGCTTTCGTCTCTCAAAGATCTACACCCGCACCGGCGATAAGGGCGAGACCGGTCTGGCCGACGGGCGCCGGGTCGGCAAGGACCATCCGCGCGTCGAGGCCATGGGTGAGCTGGATACGCTCAACAGTCAGCTCGGTCTGTTGCTTGCCGAGCTGGAAGAGGCCAGCGTGACCTGGCCAGGCCTCAGGGAGATCAGTGAAATACTCGGCCCCTGCCAGCATCGCCTGTTCGACCTCGGGGGCGAACTGGCGATGCCTGAGTACCAGGCCTTGCAGCAGGGGGAGGTGGAGCGTCTGGAAGCTGCCATCGACCTCTGGAACGAAGAGGTTGGGCCGTTGGAAAACTTCATCCTGCCCGGTGGCTCCAGACTGATCGCCCAGGCCCATGTCTGTCGCAGCCTGGCACGCAGTTGCGAGCGGCGCTGCCAGCACCTCAATGCCGTCGAGCCGCTGCGTGGTGAAGGCCTGGCTTACGTCAATCGCCTCTCCGACCTGTTGTTCGTCGCTGCCCGTCTTATCGCCAGGCGTCAGGGCATTGCCGAAGTACTGTGGAAGGCGGCGGAAAAGCCCGAGCAGCCTGCCTGATAGGCGCCTGTCAGGCTCATCGCAGCGGCGTGCCGCTACAGTTCAGGGGTGACGCCGGGGCAGGTGGCCTGTGTCAGTCATCAGGCTTTTTCGGCCACAGGCGCTGTCTCTGCCGGCGCAGGTTGGCGTTTGTCACGGCGCCACTGCAGGACGATCAGCAGCAGTGTAGGGATGCCCATCAGTGCGGTGGCCAGGAAGAAGTGGGCATAACCCAGGCTTTCCACCATCACCCCCGAATAGCCGCCGATCAGGCGCGGCAGCAGCAGCATGATGGAGCTGAGCAGGGCGTACTGGGTGGCCGAGAACTTCAGATTGGTCAGGCTCGACAGGTAGGCGACGAATGCCGAAGTGGCCAGGCCGGCGCTGAAGTTATCGCAACTGATGGTCACGATCAGCATATTCAGGTGCGGGCCCATGCCCACCAGCAGCATGAACAGCAGATTGGTGGCCGCCGATGCGCCAGCACCGATCAGCAGAATCGGCATGATGCCGAAGCGCACGATCAGAAGGCCGCCGACACCGGCGCCGAGCAGGGTCATCACCAGGCCGAAGATCTTGCTGACGCTGGCGATCTGCTCCTTGGTGAACCCCTGGTCGATATAGAACACGTTGGCCATGACGCCCATCACGGTATCTGACAGGCGATAGGTGGCGATCAGGCTCAGCAGCAGCAATGCCTGCCAGCGATAGCGCACGATGAAGTCGTTGATCGGTGTCAGCACCGGAGCCATGCCACCCCAGAACAGGCTGGAAATCGACAGGCTGGTGAGCAGGGTGTAGAGCAGGGCGCGGAGGAAGGCGCGGTCGTAATAAAGCAATTCCTGCAGGCTCATCTGCCCCTGCAAGACCAGATGCAGGTCGCTCTCGTAAAACTGGGTGACCATCGCCGGAACAGCAATCAGCAGGATGATCAGCAGCAGCACGGACAGCAACTGATGGAAAAAACCATACCGTGCCGCGGCGGTTTTCAGCACCGGCGCCAGCCCACCCCAGAACAGCCCGGAGGCGCAGACACAGGCCAGGGTGCTGTAGAGCATGGCGCGGAGGAAGGCGCGGTCGTTGTAAAGCAGCGCCTGCATGCTGACGTCACCCAGCAGCATTGGCACCAGATCGCTCTGATAGAACTGGATGAACATGGTCGGTACGGAAACGATCAACACGATGACTGCGCTGATCGCCAGCAATTGGTGGAAGAAACCATGCTTGGGCGGTGCCACATGGATATGCGGCGGTGCCGGAGGCTCGCGCATCCAGATGGAGGTGAGCAAGCCGGGCAGCATCAACAGGGCGAAGACCATATACGTGCCGGTCCAGGCGCTGAACTGGTAGTCCTTGGCGGTCGAGCCGAAGCCTTCGGCGAAGTACAGCGCGCCGGCGGTGGCCAGCAATGCGGCAACGCGGTAGCCGGTCATATAGGCGGCTGCCAGTGCGGCCTGATGCTCGTCGCCGAGGATTTCCAGGCGGTAGGCGTCGACGGCGATGTCCTGGGTGGCCGAAGCGAATGCCACCAGCACGGCCAGGGCGATCAGTGTGGACAGGTGGGTCTGCGGGTCGTAATGCGCCATGCCGATCAGGCCGATGGCGACCAGACCTTGTGACAACACCAGCCAGGAACGGCGCCGACCGAGCTTGCCCAAAAGCGGCAGACGCCATTGGTCGAGCATCGGTGCCCACACCCATTTGAAGGCATAGGCCAGACCGATGAGGCTGGCAAAACCGATGGTCTCGCGTGCTACGCCGGCTTCGCGCAGCCAAACCGACAGGGTCGAGAACACCAGCATGTAGGGCAGGCCGGCGGCGAAACCCAGAAGCAACAAAGCCAGGGTGGCGGGATTGGCATAGGTGGCGAGGGCTTCTCGCCAGGATTTGCGTGGCATCAGGCTCGAATCTGGGCTGGAGGGGTGGTTCGTAGGGCGCACTCTAACTGCTGTGCTCCATCGGGCGCCAGCCGTGACGGCGCATATCCACACGTTCGTTCAGGATGCTGATGCCCTCTGCGCGCAGACGTGCCCGTTGTTCGGTCCCGGAAGGGCTGCCGGCAGCCAGGCTGAGGCGCCCGCCTGCGGCGATAACCCGGTGCCAGGGGAGTGTGGTGCCATCCGGCAACTGGCTTAGCGTACGGCCGACCCAGCGCGCGGCGCGGCCCAGGCCGGCCAGCTGCGCCAGTTCACCATAGCTGACGACCTTGCCCTCTGGCACCTGTGCCAATACCAGATACAGCGCCTCGCGACGCGCTTCCACGCTTGCCGGTGGTGGTGCCGGCCATGCAGACTCTGGCGGTTTCGTCTTGCCCATAGGGTGCGTCCTGATCATGCGCGTACTGATCGCCTTATTCCTTTTTACCCTGGCAGCCCCGCTCTGGGCCGATACCGTTTGGCTGGACAACGGTGATCGACTCAGCGGTGAGATCATCCTGCTCGACGGCGGCAAGCTGGCGCTCAAGACCAAATATGCCGGCCAGGTGCTGATCGACTGGCAGGATATCGATACCCTCAGTTCGGACAAGCCCCTGTTGGTACGGCGTAGCGGCTTCGACAACGAACGCAGCGAAAGGTTGGCTGCTGCCGGTGCGGGTATGGTTCGTGTTCAGGGCGAGCGCGAATACACCCTGCCATTGGCGCAGATCAAACGCCTGGTGCCGCCGCGGCCGGTTCTGGAGGACCGCCTCTGGGAAGGCAACCTTGATGCCAAGCTGGATATGAAGCGCAACCAGAACGATGTCGATGAATGGAAGCTCAAGGGCAATACCCGCATCGAGCATGGGCGCTGGCGACATGTGCTCAATGGCGAGTTGGAACGTGAAACCAAGAATGACCGCATGGTCGAAGACAACTGGGAGCTGGAGTACGACCTCGATCGCTTTTTCAACGAGCACTGGTTTTGGCGGGTGGGCCTGGAGCAGACGGAGGACGAGTTCGAGCCCCTCGATCGTCAGCGCATCGTCGGTACCGGCCCCGGTTACCGCTTCTGGAATGACGAGTTGGGACGCTTCGACCTGATTGGCCAGTTCAATCGTGTGCGTCTGGAGTCGGATGTCGCTGATCTGGCCTTCAATACCACTTCGCTCGAGCTGGATTACAAGCGCCTGTTATGGGGCACACGGCTGGAGTTCTACGCCAACGCCGAGTTGCAGATTCCGCATATCGATGCGATCGACTACGTGCTCGATGGCGAGATGGGC
Organism: uncultured Pseudomonas sp.; assembly: GCA_964543555.1. Taxonomy (GTDB): domain Bacteria; phylum Pseudomonadota; class Gammaproteobacteria; order Pseudomonadales; family Pseudomonadaceae; genus Aquipseudomonas. The sequence goes on along the minus strand of CAZIZA010000039.1, from coordinate 6,902 downwards.
CTGCGCTACCGACTCAACCAATGGGCACGCCTGTCATTGCTCTACGAGCTCAATCAGTTGGCGGCTCAGGGGCAGACGGTCTCTGATCGGCACTATCTGATCGGTGTTGGCGTCGGTTGGTGAATCCGGCTGGGCGATTCGGCGCCGCCGCAGCGTCATCCGACAAAATACGTTGAACTCCATGACGGGCTGTCGGTCAGCTCTTGCTCATGTGCCGGGCTTGCGGATAATGCCCGGTTTTTTTGCCCATCAGAGCCTTACTGACCTGCCATGTCGCGTTCAACATCCTTCTCGCTGCTCGGCCTGAGCCTTGCCGTGTTCAGCGCTGCCACTTATGCCGATACCGTCTGGCTGACCAACGGTGACCGCCTCACCGGCACCATCCGCTTCTTTGACGGCAGCAAGTTGCTGCTGGAAACCGACTACGGCGGCTCCATTCCGTTGAGCTGGAAGAAAATCGCCACATTGCAAAGCGACCATGAGCTGCTGGTCAAGCTCGGCCCGGTCGACGGCGAGCGGGCCAAATCGCTGCTGGCTGCAGAGCCTGGCAAGGTCACCCTGGCCAACGGCGAGGCGCCAAAGACCATCGAGTTGGCGCAGATCGAGCAGATCATGAAGCCCAAGCCGCTGGTGGAGGATTTCACCTGGAAGGGCAATATCGACCTCGGTCTGGACTACAAGCGCGGTGAGCGCGACTCCGATGACTATGACGTGGATATCAAGACCCAGGCGCGTCATGGCCAGTGGCGGCACAACGCGCTGGCGGATTACAACCGTGAACTGAAGAACGATGTGGTCAGCACCGACAATTGGAGCGCCGAGTACGCGCTTGACCGCTTCATCACCGAGAAATGGTTCTGGCAGGGGCGCTTCGAGTACAAGCGTGACCGTATCGAAGAGGTTGAGCGCCAGCGCACACTCGGTACCGGTCCGGGTTATCAGTTCTGGGACGATGAACTGGGCGCATTCTCCATCGCCACCCTGGCCAACCGCAGCGACTATCGCTACAGCAACGGCGAGCAGGATCGCTTCTACGCGCTGAGCGTGAAGTGGGACTACAACCGCTATCTGATCGGCAAGACCGTCGAGCTGTTCAGCGTCGGTGAGGTCGGTCGCCCGCTCAGTGGCGCTGCCGATTACAGCCTGGATGCCGAAGTGGGCCTGCGCTACAAGGTCACCGACTGGGCCTCGCTGAACATGAAGGCCGAGAAGGACATGGTCAGTGGTGCCGAGGGTGATCTGGACGAAACCCGCTACACCCTGGGGTTCGGCGTCGGCTGGTAAGCCGGTACCAACAAAAAGCCCGCGATCATCGCGGGCTTTTTGTTGGATGGCGGAATCAGGCTTCTTCCGCGTCCCGCTTCTTCCAGCCGGCGCCACCTGGCAGAACCAGGTTGAGCAGCAGGGCGCTGATGGCGCACAGGGAAATACCGGACAGGGCAAATTCCTTGCCGCCAATCACCATGCCGCCGATACCGAATACCAGGGTCACCGAAACGATGATCAGGTTGCGCGCTTCGGATAAGTCGACCTGATGACGAATCAGGGTGTTGAGGCCGACCACGGCGATGGAGCCGAACAGCAGGCAGAGAATGCCGCCCATCACCGGAACCGGAATGCTCTGCAGGGCTACGCCGAACTTGCCGATAAAGGCCAGGGCGATGGCGAATACTGCCGCCCAGGTCATGATCTTCGGGTTGTAACTCTTGGTCAGCATCACTGCGCCGGTGACTTCGGCGTAAGTGGTATTCGGCGGGCCGCCAAACAGGCCGGCAGCCGACGTGGCGAGGCCATCACCGAGCAGGGTGCGATGCAGGCCGGGCTGCTTGACGAAGTTCTTGCCAGTGACATTACCAATCGCCACCACGCCGCCGATGTGCTCGATGGCCGGAGCCAGAGCGACCGGGACCATGTACAGGATCGCGCCCCAGTGCAGTTCGGGGGCGATGAAGTTGGGTAAGGCGATCCAGGGCGCCTGGCTCACGCCGCTGGTGTCGATGACTCCGAGTACCGCAGCGATGGCGCAGCCGACGGCGATACCGGCGAGAATCGGCACCAGGCGGAAGATGCCACGGCCTACCACTGCGACCAGCAGAGTGGTGATCAGTGCGGGCATCGAAATCATCATCGCGGTGGTGTACGGCACCAGTTCGACGCTGCCATCACCAGCCTTGCCCATGGCCATGTTCACCGCTACCGGCGACAGCGCCAGGCCGATGGAGATAATCACCGGGGCGATCACTACCGGCGGCAGCAGGCGGTCGATGAAGCTGGGGCCGCGCAGTTTTACCAGTGCCGAGAGCAGGATGTAGACCAAACCGGCAGCGATCACGCCACCCATCACCGCAGGCAGGCCGAACTCGCCCTTGGCCGCCAGAATCGGCGCGATGAAGGCGAAGCTGGAGGCCAGAAATACCGGGACCTGGCGCTTGGTCACCAGTTGGAACAGCAGGGTGCCGATGCCGGCGGTGAACAATGCGACGTTGGGATCCATGCCAGTGATCAGCGGCATCAGCACCAGCGCGCCGAAGGCCACGAACAGCATCTGCGCGCCGGAAATACCCTGGCGCCACAGCGGATCGTTGAATTCCGTTTGCGACATGTCAGGCGTCCTTCTGCTTGGTGCCGAAGATCTTATCTCCGGCATCGCCCAGGCCCGGAATGATGTAGCCATGCTCGTTCAGGCACTGGTCGATGGAGGCGGTGAAGATGGTCACGTCCGGATGAGCCTGCTCGACCGCCTGAATGCCCTCGGGTGCCGCGACCAGAACCATGGCGCGGATATCCTTGCAGCCGGCTTTCTTCAGCAGATCAATGGTGGCGACCATCGAGCCACCGGTGGCCAGCATCGGGTCGATGATCAGCGCCAGGCGCGAGTCGATTTCCGGGGCGAGCTTTTCCAGGTAGGTGTGCGCTTCCAGGGTTTCCTCATTGCGTGCCACGCCCACGGCACTGACCTTGGCGCCCGGAATCAGGCTGAGGACGCCGTCGAGCATGCCGATGCCGGCGCGCAGGATGGGCACTACGGTGATCTTCTTGCCGGCAATCTTCTCCACCTGCACGGTGCCCGCCCAGCCTTCGATGTCGTAGGCTTCCAGCGGCAGGTCGTTGGTGGCCTCATACGTCAGCAGGGCACCCACTTCCTGGGCCAGCTCACGGAAATTCTTGGTGCTGATATCGGCGCGGCGCATCAGGCCGATCTTGTGACGGATCAGCGGGTGGCGGATCTCGCGAGTGGGCATGGGCTGGGATCTCCAACGGGGCTCTAGGAAAAAATCGCGATAGATTAAAGCATTGCTCATGCCAAGTGGTGAGTGACTGATGAGTCACGATGTCCCGTAGTGTGTATCGGCTACGCTGGTCAGTCGACACTTGGCAAGCGCAGTCGGGGTCTGTACCTTTGCCCGCTTTTATTTGACGGCTCGATCAGCTTTCAAGCTGTCTGCGCCATTCATCAGCCCGATCAAGAGAGAGCACCATCATGTCCGCCGATCTCGCGCACATTCGCCAAATCATGGCGGAAGCCGACTGCCTGTTCACCGAAGCCGAGGTGGAAGCGGCCATCGACAGGGTCGCCAGCCAGATCAACGCCGAGCTGGCCGAGCGCAACCCAGTGGTGTTCTGCGTAATGAATGGTGGGCTGATCTTCTCCGGCAAGCTGTTGACCAAGCTGAACTTCCCGTTGGAAGCGTCTTACCTGCACGCCACCCGTTATCGCAACGAAACCAGCGGTGGCGAGCTGTTCTGGAAGGCCAAGCCGGAAGTGTCCTTCATCGACCGCGACGTGCTGATCATCGATGACATCCTCGATGAGGGCCACACGCTCGGTGCGATCATCGATTTCTGCCACCATGCCGGTGCACGTGCCGTGCACACCGCCGTATTGATCGACAAGGAGCACGACCGCAAGGCGCGCCCGGACCTGAAGGCCAACTATGTAGGCTTGCAGTGCATCGACCGTTACATCTTCGGCTACGGCATGGACTACAAGGGCTACTGGCGCAACGCTGCCGGCATCTTCGCAGTCAAGGGCCTGTAAGCCTCGCCTTCTCTGTGGCGTAGGAGCGAGCTCTGCACGCGAAGCTCCCTGCACGGCTGGCGTGGCCGCTTGTCGTAGGAGCCCCGCCTCGGGGTGAAGCTGTTGCTGTCAGCTGCGGGGCGCCGCTCCTGCATGCCGACGGCGGTCCAGCAGTCGACGCCTGGCGTGTAGCTGGATGAAGAAGGTCTACGGCCTCGGTATGTAGCCCGGATGAAATCCGGGTTTGCTTGCGTCGCTGTGCCGGGATGTTATCCGGGCTAAGGCCTCAGGCCTCTCCCAGCCAGCGCAACGCCTTTTCCCGCGCGTGCGGCAGATCCCGCGCATAAGCCAGCTCGCCCTCACGGCTGCGCACGCCGGCGCGCCTTAGTTGCAGGCGTACCTGCGCCGTCGGCCCGCTCAGAATCAGCGCCACGCCCTGCTGGCGATAGTCACGCAGCACATTGTCCAGTGCGGCGATGGCAGTCATGTCCAGCAGCGGTACGGCACTGATATCGACGATCACGACTTTCACCCCGGGCGCAAAGCGGCGCAGCACGCTCAGGGCTTTCTCGGCTGCGCCGAAGAACAGTGGTCCGCGAATGGCATAGGCCAGTACCTGCTCAGGCAGGTCTTGCAGGGCTTCGCGCTGCAGGCGGTTCAAGGCGGCCGTATCGGTCAGCTCGCTCATGCGTTTGATGAACAGCCCCGCCGCCAGTAGCAGGCCAACGCCCACGGCCAGCACCATGTCGAACAGCACCGTGAGTACCAGGCAGGTCAGCAGCACCAACACGTCGCTGCGTGGGGCGATGCGCAGGGTATGGACGACGTGGTGGGGTTCGCTCATGTTCCACGCCACCATCAACAGCAGTGCGGCCAGGGCGGCCATGGGCAGATAGCTGAACAGCGGCGCCAGCAACAGAATCGCCGCCAGCACCACGCCCGCGTGAATCAATGCCGCCAGCGGCGAAAAGGCGCCGGCGCGGACGTTGGCGGCGGTGCGGGCGATGGCGGCGGTGGCAGTGATGCCGCCAAAGAAGGGCGCGGCCAGATTGCCCAGGCCTTGGCCGATCAATTCGGCGTTGGGGTCATGCTTGCTGCCGGTCATGCCGTCGGCTACCACTGCGCAGAGCAGTGACTCGATGGCGCCGAGCATGGCAATGGCGAAGGCGGGCGCCAGCAGTTGGCGGATCAGTTCGAATGACAGCGCCAGCGGCTGGCCGTCGGCACCCGGCAGGTTCCAGGGTAACGCCAGGTCCGGCAGGAAGGGTGGGATACCGGGATATTCGATGCCGTCGAGCTGATAGCTGAAGCGCTCGCCCAATGTCGCCACGGGCAGCCCCAGACGCTCCAGGGTCATTGCCAGCAACGCGCCAATCGCCAGGGCGACCAGGTGCGCAGGAATCTTCGGCACCAGGCGTGGCCAGATCAGCAGTGTCGCCAGGCACGCGGCGCCCACCAGGCTGTCGCCGAGTTGCAGGCCGGGCAGGGCATGGATCAGCAGATTTACCTGCTCCAGAAGATGCTGGGGTGTGCCGGCCAGGTGCAGGCCGAACAGGTCCTTGATCTGCAGGACGGCGATGACGATGCCGATTCCGGCGGTAAAGCCCAGTGTTACCGGATAAGGCACGAATTCGATCAGGCGTCCGGCGCGCAGCAGCCCCAGCGTGATCAGGATCACGCCAGCCATCAGCGTGCACAGCAGCAAGCCGCCGAGATCGTACTGCTGGGTGATCGGCAGCAGGATCACCACGAAGGCGGCGGTGGGGCCGGAAATATTGAAGCGCGAGCCGCCGCACAGGGCGATCAGCGGGGCAGCGATCAGCACGGTATAAAGGCCGTGCTGCGGCGCCACACCCACGGCGATAGCCAGTGCCATGGCCAGTGGAATGGCGATGATGCCCACCGTCAGGCCGGCACTCAAGTCGCCACGCAGGGCCTTGCAGGAGTAGCCCGCGCGCAGGGTCTGGCGCCAGGCGGCGAACAGCGGTAACGATAGACGCGACATGCTGGCTCCCTAGTAGCTTGGCGCATTATAGGAGCCAGTTCGTCGGGTGAGGCATGACCTAGGTCGGCTGTCATGTCGATTGATCGCGTGTTAGCGCTGTGGGCTGTGCGTTGAGCCGCAGGCGGCTCGGCGGTACACTGCCGGCCCTCTGAAATGCTGGCGGGAGCGGGCGATGCGTAAAGACAAGAAGCAGGTGATTGGCGAAGAAATCAGCGACGACTCGATCAAGCTGTTCCTTGCGGTGGAGCCAGCGGACGCCACACCGCCTTCGCTGCACAAGCTGGTCAAGGCTTATCGTGGTCTGCGTATCGATGACTTTGAGCGTTTCGTAGGTTTCTTTGTCGCTGAAGGCTACGACCTCTCGGCCACCGATGCACAGGGCAATGATTTCATCGCGCTGATTCAGGATCAGCGTAATGCCGAGCCTTACATCGAAGTGATCAAGGCTGCTCGCGGCTGATTTTCGCTGTTTTCGAGAAATGCCCGCACTCCGCAGGGAGGCGGGCATTTTTCATGGCTGCTCGGCTGCGGCCTTGAATGTAGAGCAATAAAAAACCGGCCACCAGGGCCGGTTTTTTCAAGAACCTGTCGCGATTAGGCGGCAGCAGCTTCGCCCAGCGCCTTGATGTGCGCGTTCAGGCGGCTCTTATGGCGAGCGGCTTTGTTCTTGTGAATGATGCCTTTGTCAGCCATGCGGTCGATGACCGGAACGGCTGCAGTGTAAGCGGTTTTGGCAAGCTCGAGATCTTTGGCAGCAATAGCCTTGACTACGTTCTTGATGTAAGTACGAACCATCGAGCGCAGGCTGGCGTTATGGCTACGGCGCTTCTCAGCCTGTTTGGCGCGTTTTTTGGCAGAAGGTGAGTTGGCCACCGTCAA
>CAZIZA010000038.1:0-18889 GCA_964543555.1 uncultured Pseudomonas sp. | reverse complement strand
TGATCGTTTCCAGCCGCAAGATCGACGGCTGCCAGGCCGTGGCCGATGCCATCACGGCAGAGGGTGGCAAGGCCACCGCCATCGCCTGCCACATCGGCGAGATGGAACAGATCACCCATGTGTTCGCACAGATCCGGGAGCAGTTCGGTCGCCTCGACATCCTGGTCAACAACGCCGCCACCAACCCGCAGTTCTGCAACGTGCTGGACACCGACCTGGGCGCCTTCCAGAAGACCGTGGACGTGAACATCCGCGGCTACTACTTCATGTCCATCGAAGGCGGCAAGCTGATGAAGGAGAACGGTGGCGGTTCAATCATCAATGTGGCCTCGATCAACGGCGTCAGCCCTGGCGAGTTCCAGGGCATCTACTCGGTGACCAAGGCGGCGGTGATCAGCATGACCAAGGTCTTCGCCAAGGAATGCGCGCAGTTCGGCATTCGCTGCAACGCGCTGCTGCCAGGCCTGACCGACACCAAGTTTGCCTCGGCGCTGACCAAGAACGACGCCATCCTCAAGCACGCCCTGCAGCGCATTCCGCTCAAGCGCGTGGCCGACCCGAGCGAGATGGCCGGCACCGTGCTGTACCTGGCCAGCGACGCCTCCAGCTATACCACTGGCGTCGCCCTGAACGTGGACGGCGGCTTCCTTTCCTGAGGCCGGATGCCAGAACGACAAAGGCACCTTGTAGGTGCCTTTTTTGTAGGGTGGGCTTCAGCCCACCAATCACTCTCGGTGTGGGCTAAAGCCCACCCTACATCTACCTGCCTGCTGGCCGCTACCAATCCTTCAGCGCAGCTTCCGCCGCCGGGTTCATTGGCTCGGCAAGCAACCCCGTTGGCGTCAGGCTCACGCTGTAGACCGCGTCAGCGGCAATCGGCAGGTAGGTGACGCGCAACGCCTGCGGATCGAACAGCAGCAAGTCACGCTGATTCAGGCGCAGCCAGCGCCACAGGTCCACGCCATAGGGGCTTTCGGCCAATTGCACGCGGCCATGTTGCGCCAACGCCTGCTGCTCGATGGCCAGAAAACGCCCGGATAGTCGTTCCAGACGATAACCCGGCTCAAGACCAATCAGCTCGGCCAGGCCTTTCCAGCGAATCAGTCGGCCGTCGAGTTGCCACATGTCGCCCTCGAGCGTGACCGTGCGCTCGCGCCCCCCTTCGAGCAGCGTCACCTGATAACGCTGCGCACCATCAGCCTTGAAGCTCAGCGTCACCAGCGGCTTGCCCGGCTGCAGCGGCTCGTAGGCATAGAGATCGTAGGCCACCAACCCGATCAGCCCGGCCAGCGCCAGAAATGCCAGACCACAGGTGCCACGCAACCAGCCGAGGAACCAGCCGGTATTGAGCAAAATACGCAATGCCACCAGCAGCGCCAACACGGCCAACAGCGCCACGGCCCAGGCCAACCCGTTGTATTGCATCGATTGCGTTCCTTCTCTGGCGAAATCCCGGCATTATGCGCAGCTGTCCCTTCGACGAACAGCCAGCAGGCTGCGCACTCGCCCACAAGTCGACACTTTCACATGCCTTTTGTTCTTGAGCTGGCCATTGATCCCAGCACACTCGCCATCCTCGCCCTGGTCGCTTTCATCGCCGGCTTCATCGATGCCATCGCCGGTGGTGGCGGTCTACTGACCATTCCCGCCCTGCTGACTGCCGGCCTCCCGCCTCATCTGGTGCTGGGTACCAACAAGCTTTGCGCCACCTTTGGTTCGGGCACTGCGGCTCTGACCTTTTACAAACGCAAGCTCTTCGACCCGCAGCAATGGCGCAATGCGTTGCTGGCAACGCTGATCGGCGCACTGCTCGGTGCCGTCATCGCCCACTGGATGCCCGCCGCCTGGCTCAACCAGATGCTGCCAGTGATCGTCTTCGCCTGCGGTCTCTATCTGTTGTTCGGCCGCACGCCGGAGGCACCTGTTGCGCACGACCTGCCGATTGCCCGTGGCAGGCAATGGCCGCAGGGCCTGGGCCTTGGTATTTATGATGGTGTGGCCGGCCCTGGCACCGGCGCATTCTGGACGGTCAGCAGCCTGCTGCTGTATCCGCTCGATTTGGTCAGGGCCAGCGGCGTAGCGCGCACGATGAACTTCGTCAGCAACGCTGCCGCACTGACGGTGTTCATCGTCTTTGGCCAAGTGGCCTGGGTGCTCGGCTTGAGCATGGGCGCAGCACTCATGGTCGGCGCTTTTCTGGGTGCACGCACAGCGATCAAGGGCGGTTCGAAGTTCATTCGCCCGGTCTTCATTACAGTAGTTCTGGCGCTGACCGCACGCCTGGTCTGGCAGCACTGGTTTGGCTAACTCCGACGAGCCATCCAGAGCCGCTTCTGCATAAGGTGATTTACACCGGCAGCGTCGGCTCAGGCAGACCCAGGCGCCTGGCGACGTAGAGGTCGATCAGATGCCGGGCGATGGAGCGCGATGCCGGCAGTGGTGGTAGGTCATCGACGCGAAACCAGCGGGCATCCTCGATTTCGTCTTCCTGCATGACGATCTCGCCACCGGCATATTCGGCATGAAAGCCAAGCATGAGGGAATGCGGAAATGGCCAGCCCTGGCTTGCGATGTACTGCAGATTTTTCACCTCCACGCCGACTTCCTCACGCACCTCACGTACCACGCAATGCTCCACCGACTCACCGGGTTCGACGAAGCCGGCCAGGGTGCTGTAAACGCCGCTGACGAAACGTGGTGAGCGCGCCAGGAGAATCTCATCGCCCCGTGTGACGAGTACGATCATGCTCGGCGAAATCCGCGGATAGTGCTGTGATTCGCAACGGTCACAGCGCATGGCCCGCTCACCCGGGAGTTGGCGAGTCGGCGCACCGCAACTACCGCAGAAGCGATGATCGGCGTACCAGGTGCCGATTTGCGCAGCATAGGCGAGCATGCGAAAGGTCTCGGCATCGCCCTGCAACATGAACTGACGCAGGCTCTGCCAACTGCAGCCTTCCAGCATCGCCGTGGGTTTGAGTTGCAACAGGTAGACCGCATCATCACCGAAATGACCGATGCCCTGTTCGCCTATGACCGGCAGATCCTGACGCTTGACCCAGTCACGCGGAAAAAGGACGCCGTTAGTGTCAGCAAGAAAATGCTGCTGACTGTAGAGCACAGCCCAACCACCCGTCTCGGAGGGCTCGATAAAAGCGTTCCGCCACACCATCAGACCTCCACCGGCATACCCAGTGCCTTGACGCTTTCTTCAGCCAGATCAAGCACGCTGGGTTTGCTCTCCGGACGCATCACTGCACCGGCTTCCATGTAGTATTCAAGGCTGCTGAGGGCATCGGCGAGGGTTTCCAGCATCTGTTCGAATGGCATTTGTCCACTTTCGAGCATGCGCGTCTGGATGTAGTCGGCGCAGGCTCCCACCAGCCTCGATGCACGACGCTGCTCCAGAAACCAGAGGCCACCCCGCACAGCCTGCAAACTGAACGGCACGTTGGACAGGTGCATCTTGTCGCCATTGGACTCCAGATAAGCTGTGATGGCTCGCTTAGCCAGCGCCAGGCCAGCCCGAGCTTCATCGACCACGACGATACGCGCCTCATTAAGCTGATGATTGGCAAAAGAGTCGGCCTCGTTGCCAGGCTCGACGGCAGCCGGCCTGACATCACGACCGTCGCCACGCTCCAGGCTGGCTACCATGCCTTCGACGTAGAGCACCGCATCAGCCAGTTTGTGCAATTGCGGAGGTTGCGGCGGCGAATCTTCACGCCAGGCCGCAACAACTGGTAGTTGCGCGCTCAGTGAATTACCGGCAGAAGTCAGACCGACCATGCCCAGAGTCTTGGCCAGCTTGCCCAGCAGCGCATGCAGTGTACTCAGGGTCTCGCCTTGCAGAGTACCGCGCTCGAGCAGGTCGAGCATGTCCTTGACGCTGGCCAGTTCTTCACGAATCGCTGCAGACAGCGACCGCATGACCGCCTGCCCCGGCCCGGCCAGACGCTGATATTCCTCTTCCAGCAGGTGATCGGTGAAAGGTAGTGGCGTGAGGCCGAATACGTCACGCATAGCACTGGCATAAGGCCCGGGACTATCGGCCAACGCAACCAAATACAGCAGCTCCTTGAGCAGGCTACGCGGCGCTTCATATTCGGAGCTGTTCAGCATCAGCTTGAGTTCGCGATCCAGTCGCGAAAACAGTTGCTTGCGTGATTTACGCGGTAGCAACTGGGCATCACATTGCGCCTCGAGAGCTGCAGCACCTATCCAGCACATGCGGGCGCGAGGCTCGTTGGCGAACAGACTGTCCAGACGTGCCATGGCACGCGCCATCAGCTTGAGGCTGGCCTGCGGATTCTGTTCACGAATAAAGCCCAGCAAACCCACCTGATACATGTGACGAAGACGCTTGCCTTCGACCAGCTTGGCCGCGCCATCGAGCGGCAGAGTCGCGCTGTGCGGGCGCGCATGATCCAGACGCACGCTGAAGAAGAAGCTTTCCGGCAGTGGCGGCTGAGCCCCAGCCTGGCGCAGCTCATTGATCGCCGGCAACAGTAGCTCAGGCATTTCCTGACGGTGGGTATCGACGCTTTCCAGATAACGGCGCAGCACATACAGCGCGTTAATCAGTGCAGCTAGCTGGACATCGCGCTCTTCGCCGGCACCGGCGGGAATGTCGGTGGCCTGATCAAGCACTTCCTGGGCCAGCAACTCGGCGCCGGCCAGTTCGATCAGGTTGAGCGTACCGCGTACCTGCTGCAGATTTTCCACCGCCTGTTGCAGCAGACTGCCGTTGTACCGCTCGACAATGAACTGTTCCAGGCTCTGCTCGGCCTCCTCCATGGTGATAAATAGCTCGTCGCGCACCAGGTTGAGCGATGTGGCTCCACTTACCATGCCTCGGGCCTCGCAGCGAACATCAGCGGATACGGCATCAGTCGGCGAACACCGGCTTCTGCTTGGTCATGTGTGCTGCCATGGCCAGACGCAGGTCTTCGGATTGCAGCATGGCGGCGTTCCAGGTCGCGATGTACTCCAGGCCATCGTCAACGCGGTGATCGCGCATGTAGCCAATCATTTCCTTGGTGCCACGTACGGCAATCGGTGACTTGGCAGCGATTTGCGCGGCGATTTCCATGACTCCGGCCAACAGTGCTTCCTGATCTTCGTAAGTGCGATTGGCCAAGCCTATCCGCGCTGCCTCGTTACCGTCGATGGTGCGACCGGTGTAGGCCAGCTCCCGCATCATGCCGTCACCAATGATGCGCGGCAGGCGCTGCAGGGTGCCCACATCGGCGGCCATGCCCATATCAACTTCCTTGATGGAGAATTGCGCATCGACCGTGCAATAACGCATATCGCAAGCACTGACCAGATCGATGGCCCCGCCGATGCAGTAACCCTGAATCGCGGCCAAAACAGGTTTGCGGCAGTTGTCGACGGCGTTGAAGGAGGCTTGCAGCTCAAGAATCTTGCGTCGCAGGACGGTGGCATTACGCCCGACATCCTTGCCCAGCTGGGACCCGACCGAAGCCAGCAGCGTCAAGTCGATCCCCGAGGAGAAATGTTTGCCGGCACCGGAGAGCACCACGACACGTACCGCATCATTGTCATCGACCCACTGGAAGATCTCGATGATCTCACGCCAGAAATCGGCATTCATGGCATTGATCTTGTCTGGGCGATTGATCTGCACGTGAGCGATCTTATCCACCAGTTCGAGGCGGAAGGCTTGATAGTCGGACATGGCAGGCATCCTCAGCCGTGGCTCGGCAGCACAATGATTATTTTGTGATTAATACCCGAGCAACTATAACAAGCACGTCATAAAAGTCGATGCTTGTCAGCGTGATGCAGGCCACACCCCGGACGTTATCAACTGCGTTGAATATCAGAGATAAGCGTTTGATCTACCTAAGAACGTGTGCTTCGGCAAATCCAGAGTGGCTTTACTCCACCAAACAATCCACCGTGTAGTGTCCGGCATCGGTTTGCAGGCCGTGTACGTCGATGTCGAAGCCCGGAAAAGCCTTGTCGAAGGTTCGCGCGAACGCCAGATAATCAAGGATCGAGCGCGTCTGTGCAGTAAAGCGCTCGCCCGGCATGATCAAGGGAATGCCGGGCGGATAAGGCACCAGCATCACCGCCGCAATCCGCCCCTGAAGCTGGTCGACGGGCACCGCTTCCACCTCGCCTCGTACCAGGCGGTCATAGGCATCAGCCGGTTTTATCGCAATCTCCGGCAGTGCCGTGTACATACTCCGCAGCGCCTTGGCCGTGGCGTTTTCGCGGTAGCAGCCATGCAGCGCGTCACATAGGTCACGCAGGCCCATGCCCTGATACTGCCCGCCTCCGGCACGGGCGATGGAAGGCAGCACGTCCACCAGCGGCAGGTTGGCGTCGTAGCTGCGCTTGAACTCCAGCAACTCGGTCAGCAGCGTGCTCCACTTGCCCTTGGTGATGCCCATGGAGAACAGCACCAGAAAGGAATACAAACCGGTCTTCTCCACCACCAGCCCACGCTCCCAGAGGAACTTGCTGACCACCGCAGCAGGAATCCCCTGCTGCTCCAGCTTGCCAGCCGCATTGAGGCCGGGCATCACCAGCGTGACCTTGATCGGATCGAGCAGCACATAGTCGTTGGCCACTTTGCCGAAGCCATGCCAGTCGGCGTCCGGTTGCAGCACCCAGTCGGAGGTCTTCAGGCTGTCGGCGCCATCAGCCGCCCCCGGCTGCCAGATACTGAACCACCAGTCCTCGGCGCTCAGGTTACGTCGCACATTGGCCAGTGCACGGCGGAAACTCAACGCCTCGTCGAAGGTTTCCTGGATCAGCGAACGGCCGGCCGGCCCTTCCATCATCGCCGAGGCCACATCCAGCGAGGCGATGATGCCGTACTGTGGCGAGGTGGAAATGTGCATCATGAAGGCTTCATTGAAGCGGTCACGATCCAGCTGTCGCTGCCCACCATCCTGCACGTGAATCATCGAGGCCTGGCTGAAGGCCGCCAGCAACTTGTGCGTTGAATGGGTGGTGAACACCAATGGTGAGCGCTCGTCGTACTGGGTGCCCATGCCATAACGGCCAGCATAGAACTCGTGAAAGGCAGCATAGGCATACCAGGCCTCGTCGAAGTGCAGTACTTCGACCGAATCCCCGAGCACCTGCTTGACCATCTCGGCGTTGTAACAGAGCCCGTCATAGGTGGAGTTGGTCACCACCGCCAGCTTGACCTTGGGCGCACGGCCACGCGCCAGCGGGCTGGCGTCGATCTTGGCCTGGATCGATTCCTTGCTGAATTCGCTCAGTGGAATTGGCCCGATGATCCCCAGCTCGTTACGTTCCGGGCACAGATACAGCGGAATCGCACCGGTCATGATGATCGAGTGCAGGATCGACTTGTGGCAGTTGCGATCCACCAGCACAAGGTCATCACGACCGACCATCGAGTGCCAGACGATCTTGTTCGCCGTCGAGGTACCGTTGATCACAAAAAAGGTATGGTCGGCGCCAAAGTTGCGCGCAGCGCGGGCCTCAGCCTCTGCCAGCGGCCCCGTATGATCGAGCAATGAGCCCAGCTCCGGCACCGATACGGACAAATCCGAGCGCAGTGTATTCTCGCCGAAGAACTGGTGGAAAGCCTGGCCCACCGGACTCTTGCGGTAGGCCACGCCACCACCGTGGCCGGGTGTATGCCAGGAATAGTTGGATTGCGCGGTGTGCTGCACCAGCGCCTTGAAGAATGGTGGTAGCAGGCCTTCCAGGTAGTTATGCGCCGCACGCGCCACTTGCCGGGCCAGAAAGGAGACGGTGTCCTCGTAAAGATAAAGGATGCCGCGCAACTGATTGAGATCGGCCATGGCTTCGGCCGGCGCGTTCTCGATGGTCACCTGCTCGCCGAGGGCGAAGATCGGTAGTTGCGGCGCCCTCACCCGCGCCACGCGGATCAGCTCGACCATGTCCTGCAGCAAACGACTGTTCTCGCCTGCGCCCTCGGCCGCCACAAGTATGCAGGCCAGACCGTGGTGGGTGGACGCGACGATGCGCCCCTCGGCGGCGCTCGCCGTGGACAGAATGCTGAAACCGTCCTGAGTAAGCTCCTGAGCGATGGCGCGCACGCGATCACCGGCCACGGTGTCGGCCTTGATGTCGCGGTGCACGATTAGGACGGGAAACTTGAGATCTTTATACATTGTGACGTCCTGAAGGCTGGCAGGCTTGGCCTGCCCATCGCCTCAGGTTAGAGGCTCCCCCTGATCGGCGGAACCCCCTGTGCATCACGCTATAAGAAAAGGTCGCAATTGCGCTGTTCGGTTATTCCGGCGCTTTTTCCAGTTGCGCCCACAGCGACGGGCCACCCGCAGATTTCTCGATCACGGCCAGACGCACCAGATGCGCCGCAAGCTCCTCTTCGCTGGCGCGAATGACGCGGGTGCGCGGACGCGAGGCGTCCAGACGGCGGATCGGCGTAGGCTGCTGGCGCCCGCTGCCATCGCCATCAGAACCTTCACCGGCCAGGGACAGATTGGTCTGCCCGCCAGTCATCGCCAGGTAAACCTCGGCGAGAATCTCGGAGTCGAGCAAGGCGCCGTGCAGTTCGCGGTTGGAGTTGTCGACGCCGTAACGCTTGCACAGTGCATCCAGGCTGTTGCGTTGTCCCGGATGGCGCTCGCGCGCCATCATCAGGGTATCGAGTACCGAGCAATAATCGCTGACGTCGGCACGCTCGCTCTGCCCCAACAGGGCAAACTCGTTGTTGATGAAACCAACGTCGAACGCCGCGTTGTGGATGATCAACTGGGCGCCCTTGATGAACTCGTAGAATTCATCGGCGACCTCCTTGAAACGCGGTTTGTCGGCGACGTACTCGTTGGTGATGCCGTGAACCGCGATGGCGCCTTCATCGATTTCACGATCAGGGTTGAGGTAGACGTGGAAATGACGCCCGGTCAGGCGACGGCCCAGCAATTCGACACAACCGATCTCGATGATGCGGTGCCCGTCAGTGACTGGCATACCCGTGGTTTCGGTATCCAGCACTACGTAGCGTTTGACGGTGTTCTCGGTTGTCACGCCTTGCCTCTCTCATCTATTCGGGTTGCCGCACACTCAGCGCAGCATCTTAACTCAGGTGCTGAATAACCGCTCAGCGCGCCGCACGCACGTCGTCGACACCGCGATTGGCCAGTTGGTCGGCACGCTCATTGCCGGGGTGACCCGTATGCCCACGCACCCACTGCCAGCTCACTTGATGGCGATTCACTTCCTCATCCAGCTTCTGCCAGAGATCGGCGTTTTTCACCGGCTCTTTCGCAGCGGTCTTCCAGCCGCGCTTCTTCCAGTTTGGCAGCCATTCCTGGATACCTTTCATCACATACTGCGAGTCGGTCACCAGCTTGACCGAGCAAGGCCGGGTCAGCGCGATCAGGCCGGCAATGGCCGCCATCAGCTCCATGCGGTTGTTGGTGGTATTGGGGTCGCCGCCCCAGAGTTCCTTTTCCACGCCTTTGTACACCAGCAGCGCGCCCCATCCTCCGGGGCCGGGGTTGCCCTTGCAGGCACCGTCGGTGTAAATCACCACGTCATGTGTTTCAGACATTCATAAACTCTGTAGAGAAGGATTTTGCTGGAACCCGACCTTCAGTTGTCGAGATCGCGCCGACTGACCTTGGCCACCGGCATCGGCAACAACTTGCCCATCGGTTCGCGGCGCGGTTGGCGCAAGGGGCGCAAGCCGACCACCAGCTTGCGTGCGACCAGCAGATAAAAGCCGGCGCCCGGCAAATGCCAGGCATTGCCCCAACTCTCCATGCGCCGAAGGCGCATTTGCCAGGCCAGCGAAGCGAGCGGCGGACGATAGCACCCGAAGCGGCGTTTCTCCAACGCAAAGCCCAACAGGCTCAGCCAGTCCCCGACACGATTAGGCGCGATACAACGCGCGCTGGCCAGAGCATCACGAGCGAACAGGCGCCGCGCGCCCCAGGCGCTCCACGGGTGAATACCCAGAATCAACAGATGCCCGCCAGGCCTGACGCTGCGAGCCGCCTCACGCAGCAGGCCGTGCGGTGACAGACTGAAATCCAGACCGTGCTGCAGCACCACCACATCGGCGGCGTGCTCGCCCAGAGGCCAGGATTGCTCCTCACAGGCGATCTGCACGCCGGGCATCGGTGCGCCAAGGCGCACGTTGTGCTGGATCTGCAGCGCCTTGGGCGGACCTTCGGCGCCGGGACCATAGCTCACCAGATAACCACCGAAGAAGCGTGCCAGTTCTTCTTCCAGCAAACGCCGCTCCTCTTCCAGCATCAACTGGCCGAGCGGCCCGGAAAGCCAGTCGCGCGCCTCACCGATGAGCTTGAGCCACTCAGGGTCGGCCTGGGCGAATGCCTGATCAGTCATCGCTGCCTCCGCATGACAGGTTCTGCATGTCGTGTCTAAGATGCACCTTTATTCACCGCTTAGCGACCCGCAATGATTCAGATCGACGCACTGCCCGCCTTCAAAGACAACTATATCTGGCTGCTGCAGGACACCCGCAGCAAGCGCTGCGCCGTGGTCGACCCCGGCGATGCGGCACCCGTACTGGCCTGGCTGGAAAACCATCCGGGCTGGACGCTCAGCGATATCCTCATCACTCATCATCACTTCGACCATGTCGGTGGCGTCGAAGCGTTGAAACACGCCAGCGGCGCCCGCGTCGCCGGCCCGGCACTGGAGACGATCCCGGCCCGCGATGTCGATCTCAACGACAACGACGAAATCGAGGTACTTGGCCTTCGTTTCGGCATCATGGCCGTCCCAGGCCACACGCTTGGCCATATCGCCTACTTCCAGCCTGAACAGGCTTTGCTGTTTTGCGGTGACACCCTGTTCGCCGGTGGCTGCGGCCGCCTGTTCGAAGGCACGCCGCAGCAGATGCATCAGTCCCTGACCCGTCTGGCCAACCTGCCTGGCAACACCGCTGTGTATTGCACACACGAATATACGCTGAGCAACCTGCGTTTCGCCCACGCTGTCGAACCGAACAACGCACGCCTGAACGAACGTCTGCGCGAGGTGACGGGCTGGCGCGAAGATGGACGTATCAGCCTGCCTTCAACCATCGAACTGGAACGCGCCACCAACCCATTTCTGCGCACCGGGGAATCAGCGGTGATCGCTGCGACCAATGGACGCGACGACCGGCAATCGAGCGAGCCAAGCGCTGTATTCGCCAGCCTGCGCGCCTGGAAAGACAGCTTCTGATCGCTGAGAAACAACCGAAAGCCCCGCCAAAGCCGTGAGCCCGATTGGCGAAAACTTGACCACCCCTGGCCCGATTCCTAGAATCGCCCGATATTTTTTCGGGACAGCCAACTCACCCAATGCCTTCATCATCAAATAAGTCGTTGAATATAAAGGCATTAATGCAGAGTGCGCGAGCGCTTGCGGTGATGTGCAGCATCACCCTGGCCGGCTGTCAGAGCCTGCCAAGCGACACCCCCGAACGCTCAGCGGAGACCTCCCGCGCCATCGGCCTGGAGCGTGAGCCTGAATGGCTCGGCGGCGAACTCAAGCCGCGCGAATACAATGACATCTGGGAGCGAGTGCGCGACGGCTTCAAGCTGCAGGATCAAATCGGCATCAACCCGCGTATCGAACGCGTACGCCTGTGGTACGCCAGCAACCCGAAGCATGTCGACACCGTCAGCGAACGTAGCGCCCCCTATATCCACTACATCGTCGAACGCCTGGCCGAGCGTGACATGCCGATGGAGCTGGCGCTGCTGCCGGTGATCGAAAGCGCTTACGACCCACAGGCCTATTCTTCGGCGCACGCGGTCGGCCTGTGGCAGTTCATTCCGTCTACCGGCCGCCATTACAACCTGCGCCAGACCAACTGGTACGACGGCCGTCGGGATGTCACCGCTTCGACCCAGGCTGCACTCAACTACCTGAGCCGCCTGCACGAAATGTTCAATGGTGACTGGCTGCTCGCCCTGGCCGCCTACAATGCCGGCGAGGGCCGCATCAGTCGGGCCATCGAACGCAACGAAAAGCTCGGCCTGCCCAGCGATTACTGGAACCTGTCGCTACCCAAGGAAACCGAAGACTACGTCCCCAAACTGCTGGCGCTGTCGCAGGTGATCCTGACCCCGGAAGCCTACGGTGTAACGCTCTCGCCAATCGCCAACGAGCCCTACTTCGAGCAGATAGCAATCAAACAGCACATGGACCTGGCCCGTGTCGCCAAACTGGCAGAACTCGACGAAGAGGAACTGCTGCAACTCAATCCTGCCTACAAACGCGGTATCACCCTCGACGGCCCACAGCATCTGCTGGTGCCGACCGAAAAGGCCGAGCTGCTCAGTGCCAACCTGGCCCTGATGAAACCGCAGGAACTGGTCGATTGGCAGCGCTATACCGTGCGCACCGGAGACAGCCTGCACGCTATTGCCAACCGCCATCACGTATCGGTCAACATGCTCAAGGACGTGAACCGCCTGAGCAGCAACAACCTGAGCATCGGCCAGGTACTGACCATTCCGGCAAGACCCGGCACAGCGCCGGACGAGCCACTCTACCAACAACGCTTGACCGCGCAGACCCGCACCACACCGACCCATCAGGTCAGAAACGGTGACAACCTGTGGCAAATCGCCCGCGCCAACCAGGTTGCCGTACATGACCTCAAGCGCTGGAACAAGCTGCAGGGCAACCAGTTGAAAGTCGGCCAGGTACTAACACTGGCCGCCAGCGACAGTGGCGCACAGGTCGCCAACACGACTCGCAACGCCTCCAGCTCGCGCGACAAGGCGACGTACTACCGGGTTCAGGATGGTGACTCCCTCTACGTCATCGCCAAACGCTTCAAGGTCGACCTCAAGCGTCTGCAGGCCTGGAACCCACGCAGCAGCTCACTGCGCCCCGGGCAAATGCTGACGCTCTATCTGCCGTAAGCAACCGTTGCAGAACGCCGCCCCCCCCCGAGCACTGAGGCGGCGACGCCTCATCGACAGCATCCAACGCCGCCATTGCCTTGACCCACGGCTTACGATGCACGACGAGCGACTTGGCCATCTGTCCGCCACTGCACTCTTTTTCCTGCCGATACAAGCTGTTACTGTACCGCCCCAGAAGCCCAAACGCCGCCATGGATCGGATCTCACGCCCGATGCGTCCCCTCCTCCTGCTGTTCCTCAGCCTGGCCTTGAGCTTTCCCGCCTCTGCGACTCTCAGCGAGAGCCACGGCTACGCCCAGTTCGGGACACTCAAGTACCCTGCCAGCTTCAGTCATTTCGACTGGGTCAACCCTGACGCGCCCAAGGGCGGTACGTTACGTATCATGGCGTCCGGCACATTCGATACGCTCAATGCCTACACCTTCAAGGGCAGCAGCCCGATCTCGACTGCGCACTTCCTGCAATACGGCGCCAACGAGCTGAACGAACCCCTGATGGTCGGCACGGGTATCTACGACCCCTCGGGCGACGAACCGGCTTCCAGCTACGGCCTGATCGCCAGGAGTGTCGAGTACAGCGAGGATCGTAGCTGGGTGGTATTCAACCTGCGGCCGGAAGCGCGCTTTCACGATGGCCACCCCATCACCGCCTACGACGTAGCCTTCTCCTATCGCCTGTTACGCCATGACGGACATCCGCAGTACCGCACCAACCTGCAGGAAGTGAAGCGCGTCGACATTCTCGGCCGTCACCGCATCCGCTTTGTCTTCAAGCGTGCTGGCAACCCCCTGTTGATCCTGCGTCTGGGCGAGCTGCCCGTGCTGCCACAGCACTACTGGAAGGATCGGGACTTCAAGAGCACGACCTTCGAGCCGCCTTTGGGCAGCGGCCCCTACCGTATCGTCCAGGTAGTGCCGGGTCGGCGCCTGGTATTCGAGCGAGTCAAGGACTGGTGGGGCAAGGATCTGCCGGTCAATCGCGGCAAGTACAACTTTGACCGTGTCGAAGTGGAGTTCTACCGCGACAATCATGTCGCCTTCGAAGCCTTCAAAGCCGGTGAATTCGACTTCTACATCGAGAATCAGGCGAAGAACTGGAGCAACGGCTATCGCTTCCCGGCGGTGACGCGCGGTGATGTTATCCGCGCCGAGATACCGCACCAGATCCCGACCCAGACCCAGGCGCTGTTCATGAACACGCGCCGGGAACTGTTCAGCGACCGCCGCGTGCGCGAAGCGCTGGGGCTGATGTTCGATTTCGAATGGACCAACCGCACCCTGTTCAACAATGCCTACACACGTGCGGCCAGTTACTACCCCAACAGTGAATTTTCCGCCACCGGCAAACCGGAAGGTGCGGAATGGCTATTGCTTTCACCGCACCGCAACAAGTTGCCTGCCCGCCTGTTCAGCGACGCACCGACACAACCGGTAACCGATGGCCGAGGCATCCCTCGGGAAACCTTGCGCCGCGCGCTCGGTCTATTGGCCGATGCCGGCTGGAAGCCCGCTGGCCAGGAACTGCGCAATGCCCGAGGTCAGCGCCTGGAGTTCGAGATCATGCTGGTCAACCCCAGCCTCGAACGCATTCTCCAGCCCTATGTCGCCAACCTTGCCAGTATCGGCATACGCGCCAACCTGCGCACCGTCGACCGCGCCCAGTACAAGCAACGCCTTGACCAGTTCGACTACGACATGATTCTGCTGACCCTGCCGCAAACCCTCAGCCCGGGCCTGGAGCAATCGCTGTACTTCCATTCCAGCCAGGTGAACATAAAAGGTGGCAGGAACTACGCAGGGGTCAAGGATCCAGTGGTCGACGAAATGATCGACAAACTGCTCTCGGCACAGACCCGCGACGAGCAGATCGCTGCCACCCGCGCCCTGGACCGCATCCTCCTCTGGCAGCATTACAGCATTCCCAACTGGTACATCAATTATCACCGCCTGGCGTACCGCAACCGGTTCGCCTTCGTCACCACGCCGCCCTATACACTGGGCCTGCGCACCTGGTGGCTGAAGCCCACGGAGAACCCTCGATGACCCACCCGCTGCGCAGTTTCCTGCTCCACGGTAGCAGCCTCATCCTGCTCGGCCTGGCAGGCCTCGCCCTTGCCACCCCCAAGCATGCCGTCACTCTCTATGACGAGCCGCCGAAATACCCTGCCGACTTCACTCACTTCGAATACACCAATCCCGACGCGCCCAAGGGCGGCACCTTTCGCGAAGCTGGATTTGGTGGTTTCGACAGCCTTAACCCTTTCATCAACAAGGGCGTCGCCGCAGACAATATCGGCCTGATCTACGCCACCCTGACCGTGCAGAGCCTGGACGAGCCGTTTACCGCTTATGGCCTGGTAGCGGAGAAGATCGAGAAAGCCCCCGACAACGCCTGGGTACGTTTTGTGCTCCGCAAGGAGGCACGCTTTCATGACGGCACACCGATCACCGCCGAGGATGTCAAATTCACCTTCGATACGCTGATGGAGAAAGGCTCGCCGACCTACCGTGGCTACTACGCCGACGTCGAACAGGTCGAGGTGGAGTCGCCACATAGCGTACGTTTTGTGTTCAAACACGCCGGTAATCGCGAGCTGCCGCTGATCCTGGGACAGTTGCCGGTGCTGCCCAGGCACTGGTGGGCTGAGCGTGACTTTTCCAGGAGCAACCTGGACGTTCCACTCGGCAGCGGTCCGTATCAGGTCGGCCGGGTACAGGCAGGGCGCAGTATTCGTTACGAGCGCGTCAAGGACTGGTGGGCCAAGGATCTCCCCGTCAGTCGCGGCTTCTATAACTTCGATACCCTGCAGATCGACTACTACCGCGACAACACCGTGGCACTGGAGGCACTCAAAGCCGGGCAGTTCGACTACTGGCTGGAAATGAGCGCAAAGAACTGGGCGACCGCCTACAACACCCCGGCAGTGGCCAATGGCCAATTGATCAAGGAAGAGATCCAGAACCGCAACCCGACTGGCATGCAGGGCTTCATCTTCAATACCCGCCGCCCGCAATTCCAGGATCGCCGCGTACGTGAGGCCCTGGGCCTGCTGTACGACTTCGAATGGGCCAACAAACGCCTGTTCAACGGAGCCTACTTCCGCACCCGCAGCTATTTCGACAACTCCGAACTGGCCTCGCAGGGTCTGCCAGGCGAGGATGAACTGACGATTCTCGAGCCGCTACGCGGCAAGATTCCGCCCGAGGTGTTCAGCGAAGAGTTCCGCGTCCCGGTCACCGATGGCAGCGGCATCATTCGTGAACAACAGCGCCGCGCCTACCAACTACTGCAGCAGGCTGGCTGGCGCATCGAAGGCGACCGCATGCTCGATGCCAACGGCCAACCCGTGCGTTTCGAGTTTCTGCTTGCGCAAACCGAATTCGAGCGCGTTCTGTTGCCCTTCAAGCGCAATCTGGCCGATCTGGGCATGGAGCTGGAGATTCGCCGCGTCGACGTTTCGCAATACATCAACCGGCTGCGCTCGCGTGATTTCGACATGATCGTCGGTGGCTTCGGCCAGTCCAACTCGCCCGGTAACGAGCAGCGCGAATACTGGCATTCCTCCAGCGCCGACAACCCTGGCAGCCGCAACTTCATCGGCCTGAAGGATCCGGCCATTGACCAGATCGTCGAAGGACTGATCAATGCCGACTCACGGCAAAGTCTGATCGCCCATACCCGCGCCCTCGACCGTGTATTGCTGTGGGGCTACTACGTGATCCCCAACTGGCACATCAAGACGTGGCGAGTGGCCTACTGGAATCGCTTCGAGCATCCCGCGGTGACGCCGCTCTACGACATCGGCCTGCATACCTGGTGGGCTCGCCCGGATCAGCCATCGGCCAGCGAATCCCAGCAGCCTGCCACAGAACAGGCGGGGCAATAACATGCTGGCCTATATTCTTCGCCGCCTGCTGCTGATCATTCCCACCCTGTTCGGCATTCTGGTTATCAACTTCGTCATCATCCAGGCAGCACCGGGCGGCCCGGTTGAGCAGATGATCGCCAAGCTGGAAGGTTTCGAAGGTGCCACCAGCCGCATCGCCGGTGGCGGCGCCGAGGTTTCGGTGGCGGGTTCAAACTACCGCGGCGCACAAGGTCTCGACCCGCAGTTGATCGCTGAAATCGAAAAGATGTACGGCTTCGACAAATCAGCGCCGGAACGTTTCTGGATCATGCTCAAGAGTTACGCGCAGCTGGATTTCGGCTCAAGCTTCTTCCGCGATGCGCAGGTCATCGACCTGATCATCGAGAAGATGCCGGTGTCGATCTCGCTGGGGCTCTGGAGCACCCTGATCATGTACCTGGTGTCCATACCACTGGGTATCGCCAAAGCGACCCGCCACGGCAGCGCCTTCGACGTCTGGACCAGCTCAGCCATCATCATCGGCTACGCCATCCCGGCCTTCCTCTTCGCCATCCTGCTGATCGTGCTGTTCGCCGGCGGCAGCTACTGGGACTGGTTTCCCCTGCGCGGCCTGACCTCGAACCACTTCGAAGAGCTCAGTCTGGGCGGGAAGATACTCGACTACCTCTGGCATCTGGTGCTGCCGGTTACCGCGCTGGTCATCGGCAACTTTGCCACCCTGACCCTGCTGACCAAAAACAGCTTTCTCGACGAGATCAATAAACAATACGTGGTGACCGCCCGCGCCAAGGGGCTGACCAATAACCGCGTGCTTTACGGCCACGTCTTCCGCAACGCCATGCTGCTGATCATCGCCGGCTTTCCTGCCGCCTTCATCGGCATCTTCTTCACCGGCTCGCTGCTGATCGAGGTGATCTTCTCCCTCGACGGCCTGGGCCTGATGAGTTTCGAGGCAGCGATCAACCGTGACTATCCGGTGGTGTTCGGCACCCTGTTCATCTTCACCTTGCTGGGGCTGGTCGTGAAATTGATCGGTGACATCACCTATACCCTGGTCGATCCACGCATCGACTTCGAAAGCCGGGAGGGTTGAGCATGAAACTCTCTCCTCTCAACCAACGCCGCTTCGAGCGTTTCAAGGCGCACAAACGCGGCTGGTGGTCACTGTGGCTGTTTCTTATCCTGTTCGGCCTGAGCCTTGGCGCCGAACTGATCGCCAACGACAAGCCACTGGCCGTACGCTACGACGGCGAGTGGTATTTCCCGGTATTCAAGCGCTACCCGGAAACCGTATTTGGCGGCGAATTTCCGCTGCAGGCCAACTACAAGAGCCCCTACATTCAGGAACTGATCAAGGAAAAGGATGGCTGGATGCTCTGGCCACCAATCCCCTTCAGCTATTCAAGCATCAACTATGATCTGCAAGTACCGGCCCCTGCCCCGCCTTCGGCGCAGAACTGGCTGGGCACCGACGATCAGGGGCGTGACGTGCTGGCACGGGTGATCTATGGCTTTCGCATCTCGGTTCTGTTCGCCCTGATCCTGACCCTGGCCAGCTCGGTGATCGGCGTGATCGCCGGCGCACTGCAAGGCTTCTACGGCGGCTGGGTCGACCTGATCGGCCAGCGCTTCCTGGAAATCTGGTCGGGCCTGCCGGTGCTCTACCTGCTGATCATCCTGGCCAGCTTCGTGCAACCGAATTTCTGGTGGCTGCTGGGGATCATGCTGCTGTTCTCCTGGATGAGCCTGGTGGACGTGGTGCGCGCCGAGTTTTTGCGCGGGCGCAACCTCGAATACGTGCGTGCAGCGCGCGCGCTGGGTATGGGTAATGGCGCCATCATGTTTCGCCATATCCTGCCCAATGCCATGGTTTCGACCATGACCTTCATGCCCTTTATCCTGACCGGCGCCATCGGCACCCTCACCGCGCTGGATTTCCTCGGCTTCGGCCTGCCACCTGGCGCACCCTCGCTGGGTGAGCTGGTCGCCCAGGGCAAGAGCAACCTGCAGGCACCCTGGCTGGGTATCAGTGCCTTCGCGGTGCTCGCCATCATGCTGAGCCTGCTGGTGTTCATCGGCGAAGCCGCCCGCGATGCCTTCGACCCGAGGAAATGACATGAGCCAG
>CAZIZA010000037.1:0-19007 GCA_964543555.1 uncultured Pseudomonas sp. | reverse complement strand
ACGGGGGCACTACCTCAAAGAAATCGACAAAACGGTGCATAGCCTAACGGTTTCCAGCGCTGGGGCCGAATTTCTTTGCACAGTAGGCATAATCAGACGCCGACGAATGGCCGCCTTGCAGCGCCATGCGGCAGCATCATGCAGGAACCGCAACGGCGATACTGGCATCCAAGAATCATCGCCAACCCAGGAGTCAGGGCATGCTCAACAAAAACCAGGCAACCGTCAGTATCGGCCTATGCATTCTGCTGGCCATGTCGCCAGCATACGCCAACCCGCCGCCTGGCAAGGGTAAGCCGGATCACCAGCGCGATGGCGTTCAACTCGACCTGCGTGGCCCGAGCGTGGATATCGGCCAGGTACGTATCATTCTGGGCGACAATCGCCAGTTGATCGGCCCCACCTCCTCTCTGCCGCCGGGCATCGCCAAGAACCTTGCGCGCGGCAAGCCGTTGCCCCCCGGTATTGCCAAGAACTTTGACAGCCGCCTGGCATCCCGCCTGCCTTATTACGAAGGTTATGAGTGGAAGCAGATCGGCCGTGATGTGGTACTGGTCGCCATCGCAACGGGTATCGTCTACGAAATACTGCGTAACGTCCTGGACTGAGTGCCTGCCGACAGGCGGCAGGGCAGCCGACGAACTCGTGCGGGTGGCGCCACTCCAACATGCAGATGGCCCGACCACAGGTGCAGACATGAATCCGTCCCTGATCTACCACGTCACCTCCAGCCTCGATGGCTATATCGCTCGCCCGGATGGTCATCTCGACTGGTTCACCACGTCACGTCAGGCCGATGAAGCCTACGCCTTCGAGTATTTCTACTCCGGCATCGATGCATTGCTGATGGGTAGAGGCACCTATGAAGCACTGCAGGCGCGAGGCGGCACCTGGCCATACCCAGGCAAGCCCTGCGTGGTACTGACACGTCACGCCCTGCCACGCGCATCGGAAGAAATTCAGCTGACCCACTGCACGCCCGCCCAGGCCGTGGCGACCCTGAATGAAGCGGGTTACCCGCGCATCTGGCTGGTCGGCGGCAGCCTGCTGGCGGGTAACTGCTACACCGCCGGCCTGATCGATGAGTTGGTAATTAACCTGGTGCCGCACCTGCTCGGCGCCGGTATCCCGCTTCTGGCCACGGGCATGGAGCGCAGCCTGGCTCTGAGCGACCAGCGCCGGTTCAACAGTGGCACCCTACAGTTGCATTACCAGGTGCTCAAGCAGGCCGGCGTGTCTGCCACGTCGATCAACGCGGCCTGATACGCTCGCGCTGCTGCTTGTGCAACAGCCGGGCACTGTCACACCCCACCAGCAACACCGCCAGCCAGATGGGCAGATAGGTCAGCCATTGCCCGGCATCGAAGTGCTCGCCCAGTACCAGCAGCGCAACGATGAACAGCAATACCGGCTCGACATAACTGAGGATGCCGAACAAGCCCATCGGCAACAACCGACTGGACGCCATGTAAGCAGCGAAAGCCAGAGTACCGATCAGCGCCATCAACGGCACCAGCAGCCACAACACGGGGCGCTCACAGAAGACGCCTGCCGGCCCGTAGATGACAATCAGCCAGATCGCCAATGGTGCCAGAATCAGCATCTCCAAAACGAAGCCCGACAAGGCATCCAGGCGCATCCAACGACGCAGCATCATGTAGGGTGGGTAACCCAGCGCGGTGACCAACGTCAGCCAGGAGAATGCCTGAGTGCGCCAGAGTTCATGCAACACGCCCAGCACGGCGCAGGCCACCGCGAGCCGTTGCAGCGGGCGCAAACGCTCGCCGTAGAAGACCCGACCACTGAGCACCAGTGCGAGTGGCAGAAGAAAGTAGCCCATGGACACTTCCAGCATCCGCCCCACCAGCGGAGCCCAGAGAAACAGCAGCCATTGCACACCGATCAATGCCGCCGCCAGCGGACAGGCGGCCAGCAGCAGCGGTTCGCGACGCAAGCGAACGAACGTCTCGCGCAGCAGATGGGTCTGCCGGGCCAGCACCACCAGCAGCAGGATCAGAGGGATCGACCAGAGCACGCGTTGAGCGAAAATCTGCACGCCATCGAGCGGCGTCAGCCACTGCACATAACCCGGCAACACGGCAAACAACAGCGAGGCGCCAATCGACAACCCCAGTCCACGTCCGGAGAGATGCATCAGCGCACCTCAGCAGGCGTGTGACGATTACGCCCCAACCTGAGCAGCGGCAACGAAGCAGCAATCACCGCACCGCCCAGAGCCAGACGGAGCAAATCCGCGTCGCGATTCCAGATCAGCAAGTTGACCAGCAAACCAACCGGCACCAGCGCGTTGTTCATCACCGCCAGGGTACCGCCATCGACCAGGCTGGCGCCCTTGTTCCACCAGTACAAGCCCACCCCCGACGCCACCAAGCCCAGCCAGACGAGCACAGCCCATTGCACTGCAGAACCGGGTAACCGCTCGGCGTTACCCAGGAGCAGGAAGGCCGGCAATGCAATCAGCAACGCACCCACATAGAAGAAGCCGAAGCGCTTGTATTGCGGCTCACTCGAGGGGTGCCTGAGCAACAGATGCTTGTACAGCACTTGCCCGGCAGCGAAGGTGAAGTTGGCCACCTGCAACAGCAGGAAACCCAGCAGAAAGCCGCTGCTGATACCGTCATAGCGGATGATCCCGGCGCCCAGCACCGCCACCAGCGCAGCCAGCAGTGCGCGGGGATTGAAGCTGCGGTTCAACGCATCCTCGATCAGGGTCACATGCAGCGGGGTGAGGATAGTGAACAGCAACACCTCCGGCACCGTGAGCACCGAGAAGCTCAGATACAGGCAGACGTAGGTGATGCCGAACTGCAGCGCGCCGATCAGCAGCATGCCGCGCACGAACGCCGGCGCATGGCCGCGCCAACGGGTCAGCGGGACGAACAACAGACCGGCGATGACGATACGCGTCAGCACCGCGAAATAGCTGTCGACCTGACCCGCCAGGTACTCACCGATCAGGCTGAAGGAGAATGCCCACAGCAGGGTCACTATCAGCAGATATCGCACAGCCACCTCCGAATGAAGGCGGCGACCTTAGCGCGTTCACCTGCATCGGACAATCCATGCACCGAGCCGTGCTGTTCGGTCAAATAAAAAAGCCGGTCATTTCATCGTGAAGCGACCGGCACAGGATGCCCGCCAGCGGGCACTCAGGAGCGTAGGATCAGGCCAGTTCAGCCAGCTTGGCCTTGGCCTGAGCCAGGCCTTTTTCGCTGAACTCGGCGCCCAGGTTCAGGCCTTCGGCATGGATGAACTGCACGTCATGGATACCGATGAAAGCCAGCGCCTGGCGCAGGTAGGGTTCCTGGTGATCCAGGCCGCTGCCTGCATAGATGCCGCCACGGGCAGTGAGCACGAACGCGCGCTTGCCGGTCAGCAGGCCCTGCGGGCCGGTTTCGGTGTACTTGAAGGTGATGCCGGCACGCAGCACATGATCCAGCCAGGCCTTCAGCGTGCTGGGGATGGCGAAGTTGTACATCGGCGCCGCCAGCACCAGCACATCAGCCGCCAACAGCTCGTCGGTCAGTTGGTTGGAACGCGCCAGCGCGGCTTTTTCAGCCTCGGTCTGCTGCTCGCTCGGGGTCATCCAGCCGCCGAGCAGGGTGGCATCGAGGTGAGGCACCGGCTCGGCAGCCACATCGCGAACCTGAATCTGATCAGCCGGATGCGCAGCCTGCCAGTTGGCGATGAATTGCTGGGTCAGCTCGCGGGATACCGAGCCTTGCTGGCGGGCGCTGCTTTCGATAACGAGAACACGGGACATGTCTGAGGCTCCATCGAGGTGGTTGAGAGTCGATGGAGTACAGAGTAGAGACGCAGCATTCGATTAAAAAGCGCAAATATCCGCTTACATATATCGACTAATTTGATTTATTGATCTGCCGCATCTAGGCTCTCATCATTTGAGACCGCAGGTTAGGCTGATGCGCAGGCGGATCACGCTCCGGGTGAATTTGACCGTCATGTTGTTGCTGGCACCAGGCGCCAGCACGCTACGCCGGGTGCGCGGTGCCTCAGGGCCGTTGCGAAACACGGCCGTGCATTCGGCTTCGCTCTGGCCATAGTTGTAAAGCATCAGCGCCGCCATGTTGTGGTCGATTTCCTGGGTGTTGGCGGAAACCTCAGCGCCATTGAACTGTTTTTCCAGTTCGATGGGGTAGGCATGGGCGGCCAGTGGCACACAGGCGAACAGCAAGCAGATTATTTTTTTCATCGGCGCTCTCCAACAAGGGATCGCCAGTTTAGGTGGAGATCGTCGGCGATAACAGTCGACTCAGGCAGGATGGTGTAATGAAGGCTCCCCGCGTAACCCTGGACCAATGGCGCACACTGCAGGCTGTGGTGGATCAGGGCGGCTTCGCCCAGGCCGCAGACGTGCTGCATCGCTCGCAGTCCTCTGTCAGCTATACCGTGGCCCGCATGCAGGAACAGCTCGGCGTGCCGCTATTGCGCATCGACGGACGCAAGGCCGTGCTCACCGAAGCCGGTGATGTATTGCTGCGCCGCTCGCGCCAACTGGTCAAGCAGGCCAGCCAGTTAGAAGACTTGGCGCATCACATGGAACAGGGCTGGGAGGCCGAAGTGCGTCTGGTGGTGGATGCCGCCTACCCCACCGCGACGATCGTCCGCGCCCTCAGTGCCTTCATGCCACAGAGCCGCGGATGCCGCGTGCGCCTGCGTGAGGAAGTGCTGTCAGGGGTCGAGGAGGTGCTGCTCGAAGGCACTGCCGACCTGGCCATCAGCGCGCTGAACATCACCGGCCACCTCGGCATCGAACTGGGTGAAGTGGAATTCGTCGCCGTCGCCAACCCGGAACATCCGTTGCACCGCCTGCAACGCGCGCTGAGCTTCCAGGATCTGGAAGGCCAGATGCAGGTCGTCACCCGTGACAGCGGTCGCCTGCAACCACGTGATGCCGGCTGGCTGGGCGCCGAACAACGCTGGACGGTCGGCAGCCTGCCGACCGCTCGTACCTTCGTCAGCAGCGGCCTGGGCTTTGCCTGGCTGCCGCGTCACCTGATCGTCCGCGAACTGCAGGAAGGCCTGCTTAAACCCCTGCCGCTGGAGCAGGGCGCTATCCGCATGCCGCGCTTCTTCCTCTACAGCAACAAGGATCGTGTACTCGGCCCGGCCACCCAGATTCTCATCGAGCTGATCAAGAACTTCGACGCTGCGCCGCTGGGCGCGGCTTTTGCAGCCCCCTCGCCGAACCATTGAGACCCTGAGCATGCCCTACTTCGACAACGATGGCTGCCAGTTGCACTACGAGGATTACGGCCACGGTACGCCCCTGCTGCTGGTGCATGGTCTGGGTTCGAGCACGCGCGACTGGGAATATCAGATTCCGCCGCTCGCCCGGCATTACCGGGTTCTGGCACTGGACGTGCGCGGCCATGGTCGTTCGGACAAACCACGCGAGACTTATCGGATCGCCGACTTCGCTGATGACGTGGTCGCACTCATCGAACACCTGCAACTGCCGCCTGTGCATCTGGTAGGCATCTCGATGGGCGGCATGATCGGTTTCCAGCTCGGCGTCGATCACCCCGAACTGCTGCGCAGCCTGACCATCGTCAACAGCAGCCCCGAGGTGAAAGCCAGGAATGCCCGCGAATGGCTGGAAATCGGCAAACGTTGGACGCTCTCGCGCCTGCTCAGTCTCGAAACCATCGGCAAGGCGCTGGGCACATTGCTGTTCCCCAAAGCGGAACAGGCCGAGCTGCGACGCAAGATTGCAGAGCGCTGGCCGCAGAACGAAAAGCACGCCTACCTGGCCAGCCTGAATGCCATCATCGGCTGGAGCGTGCGCGAACGACTCGCACGCATCACCTGTCCTACTCTGGTGATCAGCGCCGACCACGACTACACACCGGTTGAACGCAAACGTGAATACGTGGCAGAAATACCCGATGCACGCCTGCTGGTGATTGAAAATTCGCGCCACGCCACACCACTGGATCAACCGGAACGCTTTAATAACGCCCTGCTCGCCTTTCTTGGCGAGATTGCCAACAAGGAAAACTGACCATCATGCTCAAGCAACTCGTTCTCGCCACCGGCGCCCTGCTGCTGTCGACCAGTCTGCTCGCCGCGGAAAACCCCAAGGTGTTGCTGACCACCAGCCTCGGCGAAGTGGAAATCGAACTGGCCGCCGACAAGGCACCGATCAGTACGCAGAACTTCCTCAAGTACGTCGACAGTGGCTTCTATGCCGGTACCCAGTTCCATCGGGTAATTCCGGGTTTCATGATCCAGGGCGGTGGCTTCGATGCCGACATGCGCCAGAAGGACACCGACGCACCGATCAAGAACGAGGCCGACAATGGCCTGCACAACGTCCGTGGCACCCTGGCCATGGCCCGCACCCAGGTGCGCGACTCGGCCACCAGCCAGTTCTTCATCAACCACAAGGACAACGCCTTCCTCGACCACGGCTCGCGCGACTTCGGCTACGCCGTGTTCGGCAAGGTCACCCGTGGCATGGACGTGGTGGACAAGATCGCCCAGGTGCCGACCGGCAACCGTGGCATGCACCAGAACGTACCGCGCGAACCGGTGCTGATCATCGACGCCAAGCGTCTGTAAGGCACTGAGTAGCCCGGATGAAATCCGGGGGATTGCAACACCCTCCCCGGATTGCATCCGGGCTACGAACTGTCCATGAACGACAAAGCCGCCCATGGGGCGGCTTTGTCGTTGAACGGTGACGCTTATTTTTCCACGAAGGCGCGCTCGATCAGATAGTCCCCCGGCTCACGCATGCGCGGAGAGATCTTCAGGCCGAAGCTATCGAGCACTTCGCTGGTCTCATCGAGCATGCTCGGGCTGCCGCAGATCATGGCGCGGTCGTCCTGCGGGTTGATCGGCGGCAGGCCGATGTCGGCGAACAGCTTGCCGCTGCGCATCAGATCGGTCAGGCGGCCCTGATTTTCGAACGGCTCGCGGGTCACGGTGGGGTAATAGATCAGCTTCTCTTTCAGCGCATCACCAAAGAACTCGTTGCGCGGCAGGTGCTCGGTGATGAACTCGCGATAGGCCACTTCGTTCACATAACGCACGCCGTGAACCAGAATCACCTTCTCGAAACGCTCGTAGGTTTCCGGGTCCTGGATCACACTCATGAACGGTGCCAGGCCGGTACCAGTGGACAGCAGATAGAGGTGCTTGCCCGGATTGAGGTCATCGAGCACCAGCGTGCCGGTGGGCTTCTTGCTGATGATGATTTCGTCGCCTTCCTTGAGGTGCTGCAGCTGCGAAGTCAGCGGGCCATCCGGCACCTTGATGCTGAAAAACTCCAGGTGCTCTTCCCAGTTCGGGCTGGCGATGGAATAGGCGCGCATCAGCGGGCGGCCATTTTCCTGCTGCAGGCCGATCATCACGAACTGGCCATTCTCGAAGCGCAGGCCCGGATCACGGGTGCACTTGAAGCTGAACAGCGTATCGTTCCAGTGGTGGACGCTGAGCACGCGCTCGACGTTCATATTGCTCATGATGATTTCCTCGAAAAACTACGGCGCCAAAAGCGCGATTGCGCGGGATTTTATTCGCGGCAACAATATCTGTTAAGTGGATTATCAAGATATAGGTTATCGGTTATATCGATATGCGATTTACCCTCAGGCAACTCCAGGTATTCGTCGCCGTGGCGCAGCATGAAAGTGTTTCCCGCGCCGCGCAATCGCTCGCATTGTCGCAGTCGGCCACCAGCACTTCGCTGACCGAGCTGGAACGCCAATCCGACTGCCAGCTGTTCGATCGCGCCGGCAAACGCCTGGCGCTCAATGCCCTGGGCCGGCAGTTGCTGCCCGAGGCCGTGGCGCTGATCGATCAGGCCCGTGAGATCGAACGCCTTTTGGGGGGCAAGAGCGGCTATGGCTCGCTGAACGTCGGCGCCACCCTGACCGTGGGCAACTACCTGGCCACCCTGCTGATTGGCAGTTTCATGCAGCGCCACCCCGAATGCCGGGTAAAGCTGCAGGTGCATAACACGGCTCATGTGGTGCAACAGATCGCCCACTACGAGCTGGACCTGGGCTTGATCGAGGGCGATTGCCAGCACCCGGATATCGAGGTGCAACCCTGGGTCGAGGATGAGCTGGTGGTGTTCTGTGCGCCTCAACACCCACTGGCGGGACGCGGCAGTGCCAGCCTGGAAGAACTGACGCACGAAGCCTGGATTTTGCGTGAGCAAGGGTCGGGCACACGGCTGACTTTCGATCAGGCCATGCGCCATCACCCACGCAACCTCAACATTCGCCTGGAGCTGGAGCATACCGAGGCTATCAAAAGAGCGGTGGAGTCCGGCCTGGGCATCGGCTGCATCTCGCGTCTGGCACTACGCGACGCCTTCCGCCGAGGTAGCCTGATGCCCGTGGAAACACCGCAGTTGGATCTGCGCCGGCAGTTCTACTTCATCTGGCACAAGCAGAAGTACCGCACGGCGGCGATGCGCGAATTTCTCGAGCAGTGCCGCGCGCTGACCGCAGGTGTCAGTCGCAGCGACCAGATCGTTCTGCCGCCAATCGTCTGAGCCTTATCCCAGCAGAACGATCGACCAGACCGTGGCGATCATGCCCAGCGCGACGAATTGCGCGGCGCTGCCCATGTCCTTGGCATTCTTCGACAGCGGATGGCGCTCGAGAGAAATACGGTCGATGGCGGCCTCGATGGCCGAGTTGAGCAGTTCGACGATCAGCGCCAGCAGACAGACCGCGACCATCAAGGCCCGCTCGCCGCGACTGACATCGAGCACGAAGGCCGAAGGAATGAGCACCAGATTAAGCAGTACCAGTTGACGAAAAGCCGCCTCACCGAAAAATGCCGCACGCAAACCATCGAGCGAATAACCCGCGGCATTGAGGATGCGTTTCAAACCAGTCTGGCCCTTGAATTCGGACATGCGCCTCACCCCTGCGAAAGAGACGCGCAGCTTACTGCATCCGTGGCATCGGAACTCGCCTGAATGATGACAAGCAGAGCGGATATGGGCCCCAGTGACAATCGAGCGGCCACGCTCTAAGCGGGTATCGATTCCATCTGCTGCAGCAGCAAGGCCGCCTGAGTACGGGTACGCACGCCCAGCTTGCGGAAGATCGCCGTCACATGCGCCTTGACGGTCGCCTCGGATACGCTCAATTCATAGGCGATCTGCTTGTTCAGTAGGCCTTCACAGACCATGGTCAGGACACGGAACTGCTGTGGCGTAAGGCTCGCCAGCCCGGCACTCGCCGCCTTGGCCTCGGCAGAAACCGGCGCGCCCTCTTCGACCAATGGTGGCCACCAGGTATCACCATCGAGTACGTGGCGCACGGCCTGCTGAAGGGTTTCCAACGGACTGGATTTGGGGATGAAACCGCTGGCACCGAATTCACGGGAGCGGTTGACCACCGAGGCTTCTTCCTGGGCGGAGATCATGACCACGGGGATTTGCGGGTACTGCCCGCGCAACAGCACCAGGCCTGAAAAGCCATAGGCGCCAGGCATGTTGAGATCCAGCAGAACCAGATCCCAGTCACTCTTGGCAGCCAGATGGCCCTCGAGTTCGGCAATACTGGCAGCCTCGACCAGGCGCACTTGCGGCCCAAGACCAAGGGTCAGCGCCTGCTGCAGCGCGCTGCGAAACAGCGGGTGGTCATCGGCAATCAGGATTTCGTAGGCGGCCATTGGCAGATCCTGTTGTTGTTATGAGTGGCAGTGAGGTGAGTATGGCTGTGCTGTTCTCGCCTGAAGATCCGTTCAAGACTGCACATTCAGCATCACAGACTCCCCACCCGGACCGACGGCGGCGCTCAGCATGCCGAGCCGTGGCGGGGTGGTCAAGCGCAATGCTTTGCGGCAGGATGCAGGGCTTTGCCAACGAGACGCCCATATGCGAAGCCAAGCCCTGCGCGCTGACCTATTGATGCTGATTACCGCGATGATCTGGGGCAGCGCCTTCGTCGCCCAGCGCCTGGGCATGGATAACATTGGCCCCTTTCTTTATACCGGCCTGCGCTTTGCCCTGGCCTGCCTGGTACTGCTGCCCCTACTCGCCCTGCTGCAACGTCGCCAGCAGTACCGCCCGGCCCCACTGAATCGCAACCTGCTGATCGGTGGCGTGATCATGGGGCTGGCCTTGTCGCTGGGAATCAACCTGCAACAGGTCGGCCTGCTGTTCACCACGGTGACCAACTCAGGCTTCATCACCGGCCTCTACGTGATCGTGGTACCGATTCTCGGCCTGCTGATCGGCCAACGCAGCAGCACCGGCATCTGGCTGGGCGCCAGCCTGGCGGTAGTCGGTATGTTCCTGCTCAGCGTGGGCGAAGGCTTTACCGTGGCCTCCGGCGACTGGCTACAGTTGGCCGGTGCCTTCGTCTGGGGCGTGCATGTGTTGCTGGTGGGTTTCTTCGCCAGCCGTCATGACCCGCTGCGCCTGGCGTTCATCCAGTTCGCCACCTGTGCGGTGATCAGCCTGATGTTGGCGCTGGTGTTCGAGACCGCGACACTGGACGGCATCATTGCCGCCGGCCCGGCCATTCTCTACGGCGGCCTGTTCGGTGTGGCCGTGGGCTTCACCCTGCAGGTGGTGGCGCAGCAACATGCCATCGCCTCGCACGCAGCCATCATCTTGTCGCTGGAGGCCGTGTTCGCCGCCATCGCAGGCGCCCTGCTGCTGGGGGAAGTGCTAGCACTGCGCGGCTACCTGGGTTGTGCACTGATGTTCGGCGGCATGCTACTGGCGCAGCTATGGCCCAAGCCACTGCCGAATGAACTCAGCGGTACGTCTGCAAACGCTGGTGCAGCGCGTCATTGAGATCCAGCGGCAGACGCCGCTTGGCCGCCAGATAATGCTGACTGAAGGCATCCAGATAATCGTCCAGCGCTTCGCCGGCGCGCAGATCGCCTGCCAACTCAAGGCACAGTGCGGCCACCTCGGCGGTGCACAGGTGCTCACCACGGGTAGAGCGGCGCAAGCGATAGCGCGACAGTTGTGCCGGCGTCAGGCTCAGCACCGGTAGCGCATCCAGATACGGGCTCTTGCGAAACATCTTGCGTGCTTCAGTCCAGGTGGCATCGAGCAACACGAACAGCGGCCGCTTGCCGGGCGCCAACGTCACCTCCTCCACCACGCGCTGCGGTGCCACGTACTCGCCCGGAAAGACCAGATAAGGCTGCCATTGCGGATCGGCCAACAGCGCCAGCAGCGCCGGCTCGACAGCAGTTCGCGCCCAGCCGAAGGCATGCGTCTCTGGCACCACATCGGCGATCAGCCAGCCGGTATTGCTCGGCTTCAGTGCCTCGATGTCATGCATCACCAGACACATGCCGGCACGGGCCTGAACCTGCGGACGCCAGGCACACAGGCAATGCGTCGGCTGCACGCGACAGTGTGGGCAGCGCTCGGCGCGAGAGCCACGGGCAACAAAAGGTTTGATACTGCGCGCCAGGCGCTCTGTGCGCAGACGGGCAACGGCATGTGGGGCTGGATGTGTCATGAGGGGCGCAACGGCGATTGGGGGCACGATTCTAGCACCCTGCTCGCACCACTGGCGGCCCAGAACCAGTAGACTGCAGCCGTCACAGGCCGGTGGCCACAGCCGCGAACATTCACGGCAGTGGCCTGTCCAAGACGGTTCAAGCCTTCAGGAGTTACTTCACATGCTGCGTTACATCCTTCCCGCCCTCGCTCTCAGCCTGATGCTTCCCGCAGCCCAGGCCGCCTCGCTGAAGGAAATGGAGCTGACCCGTACCTTGGAACAGGTCGCCCGGCAGAGCAGCGAGGGCACGCCACGGGCGATCAACGAGGATATTCTCGATCAGGGCTACACGGTGGAAGGCCACACGCTGATCAACCACCTCAGCGTGCGCCCGGCCCACGCAGCAAACATGCGCGGCAACCCGGACATCGTACGCAGCCAGCTTGCAGCCAGCGTCTGCCGCAATACGGGCTACCGCAACTTGTTGGCCAAGGGCGCACAGCTGCGCTACCAGTTCAGCGAGTACCGCAGCAACCGCCCAGTCACCGTGGAGGTATTCGACAAGAGCGATTGCGGCTTGTGAGCGCAGGCTGACTCAGCCTCGCTGCGCCCGTCGCTGCGCATCATCGGCACGCAACTCGGCAAGCAAAGCCTCCATATAGCGTGAGCGTCGCCCACCACCTTCAAGGCGACGCAAGCACTCCTCCTCCAGGCTCAACCGGTTGACTCGCGCCGCCTCCTCCAACATCCGGTAGAGGTCCATTTCGAGCTCCACAATCAGCTTGGGCATACCTGCCTCTCCTGTCCAATTGTCCCAACCAGCCAGATCAGCGCAGGGCGCGAGGATCACCCGTTCCGCCCAACGCCGCCCGTTCCCCTGCCGTCAACCAAGCGTCGGGGGATACACCCAGCACCTCGGCGACACACTGCAGCACATGCGCCCAGGTGCAGCCATTGGCGAACAACATGCCGGCCTCGTCAAAGGTACCGCCTCGGTTGCGATAACCCAGCACACGACATAAGGCCCCTTCGCCCAGCACCGGAGACAGATGCCCGCGTGCCACCTCCGGGCGCATATGACTGAGCAATACACGCCGGCGGCAGGCAACCGGGAACAGTGCTTCATGCTCGGCAGCACTGGCCAGAGTCGTCGCCTCCCAGGGATCACGCGGCATTCGAAAACGCCCCGGTTCCTGCAAGTAAATCAGACGCCAGGCGACCGCGTGCTGACTCAGACGAACGGCAGCACGGCGCATCTCGTGCAACGGATAGCTGCCGCTGGCGATCAGCAGCACCGGATCACCCTCGCCCTCTGCATCGACCAGCAAGGCGCCATCACGGGCCAGTTGCTGCGCCTGCCCGGCGGTGAAATAACAAGGCTGCTCACGCTTGGCCACCACCAGGCAAGCCAACCGACCGCGCGCCTCGTAGATGCCTGGCAGCAGGGCAAGCAACGAGTTGTGGTCAGCTGGCAACAGCACGCGCATGACATCATGCATCTCACCCAGCAGCGCTTCACAGAAGGTGGTGTCCTGATGCGACTGCTGGTTCTTGCCGTTTT
This sequence comes from uncultured Pseudomonas sp., assembly GCA_964543555.1. GTDB lineage: Bacteria > Pseudomonadota > Gammaproteobacteria > Pseudomonadales > Pseudomonadaceae > Aquipseudomonas. Next base: position 5,966 of record CAZIZA010000037.1, on the reverse strand, counting down.
CCCAGGTGTGCGACGTGGCCACCAGCGGCCAACCCAGCCAGCCGGCCGGACGCCCTACCTCCTTCTGCTGGCGGGCGAAGATCAGGCTCTGGCGCACGGCGCCGAGCATCTTCACGCAAAACGCCTCGTAGCTGGCCACCAGATTCAGACCGCCCTGATTGGCCAGACAGGCAGAGACCACGGCCTCCTCGTTGAGCGCCGTTATCACGGCACCGTGCAGCGACTCCAGCTCGTTCTCCGGCTCGCTGACGCGGTGCTTGAGCGCCGCCAGCACCCCGCCCAGGCGGTTGCTGGCCAGTTCGTCCGGGTTGCCGACGCGCGGTCGTAACTGCGGGTTGGCGCGTACCAGATCGACGAAATAACGGTCCAGCGCACTCATGGGCGAACAGGGCCGATCATGAAAATGCAGCGCCGGCTGTACCGGTTGCGGCGGTTGACGCCGTGCCAGCGGGTTGTCACGTTCCTGCACACGACCCTTGCGGCTGGCGAACAGATAGCAGGCATCGGACAACGTCTGCGGCTCTACCCACAAGGCCGCCGCATGCTGGTTGAACAGCTCGCGCGCCTGCGCGTCGTGAGCCGGGCTGGCCGGTAGCGGCAGGTTATGAGCGGCGTTGCTGCCAGCGCCGAAGAAGCCATAGCCCTTGATGGTTTCGGCTATACCGTAGGGCATCGGCAAGGGATAACTGATCAGCTCGCGCTTGAGTTCGTCCACTCGATGCGCCAGGCGCTGCTCCATCTCCCATAACGCACAGACGAAGGCTGCCGGATCACGCCCATCGAAACTCAGGGGATCGAAGCCGCAACCGCGAAGGTGCCGACGAAAGCCTTCCAGCCCCTCCAGCGTGCCCAGTTCGGTACGCTGCTCGATACGCCGGCCGTTGGCGATCATCACCGGCAGCGCCACGCCACAATCCTCGGCACGCCACCAACGCGGCATCCAGTCGCTGCCACGCTGCTCCTCGGCGGCACCGTCGGACAGGAACGCCACCAGCTTCTCCCCCGGCAGTGGCAAATGCGCGTACTGCAGCTCGGCAAAGCCCAGGTAGCCACCTTCGGCGATACCACCAGCGGTATGCGGGTTGACGTGACTGCCCAACGGCACGCCAGGGCGGCCGTCCGCTGCCTGCGCATAGCTGTAGAAGTCTGCCACCAGGCGGCTCATGCCCGCTTCATCACAGGCATAGCGCTCAGCCTGCTCGGGATGCTGGTTGCCAGTCAGCAGGTTCAGCGCCTCGATCGCTGCGACACAATGGCCCTGCCCCATCACCCAGCCACGCGTCTCTCCAGTCAGGGCATTGAGGGCCAGGTAACCGGCGTAGGCCGGCACCATGTTCAGCGCGCCACCGGTATGGCCTTCGGGCACGGGCTTGAAGTCATCGACCTGCAGCGGCTGGCCATCGAGCCGAACGCGCCGGGCATAAGTCATGTGTACCACCAGCCAGAGGCCGGCTGCTGTCAGCGAGTCCAGGGCGCGCAACAGGCGGTAGACGCTCGGCAGATCAGGCTGCATAGCGTTCTGTACCAGTTGATGAGCCAGACGAAAGACAGCGGCACGGGTCTGCGAACTATGCTGGACAGGTCCGTGGCCAGCTTGCCAGCGGGCAAAGTCGGGATATTGCTGGGCGTGCTGAGCCAAGGTGGCGGCATCGGGCAATAGCTGGGCCATGAGTCATCTCCTGAATATCTATCCCCAGTCTAGGCATTGGGAGAAAAGCGCCAGCTGACCTGCATCAAGACCCGCTCCCGCTCGAAGCGGCAGACTCGCTTCATCATCAAGACAAGGAAAAAACATGGCCCTGCTCACGTTTCTCGGTGCGATTCAACAGGTCACCGGCTCCTGCTACCTGGTGGAGAGCCGCGACGGTGCCAAGGTGCTGCTTGAATGCGGCATGCACCAGGGACGCCGCCAGGAGGAGGATCAGAACCGCAGCGCGTTTCCTTTCGACCCTGGTAGCCTGGATGCGGTGGTGATATCCCACGCCCACCTCGATCACAGCGGGCTGTTGCCACGCCTGGTCGCCGAGGGCTATCGCGGCCCGATCCATGCCACCGAAGCCAGTTGCGAACTGCTCGAACTGATGCTGCTGGATTCGGCTTTTCTGCAGGAGAAGGACGCCGAGTGGGAAAACCGCTGGCGTGCCCGTCAGGGCAAACCGGCGATCAAACCGCTCTACACCGTCGCCAATGCCGAACAAGCCCTCAGCCAGCGCCGTGCGCATACCTACGGCGTTGCGGTCGAGGTGGCCAAGGGCGTGCAGGTCACCTTCCACAATGCAGGCCATATCCTCGGCTCGGCGATCGTCGAGATGCAGGTTGAGGATCACCACCTGCAGCGTCATCTGGTGTTCTCCGGCGATCTGGGCAATACCTGCTCACCATTGATGCAGGCGCCAACACAACTGAACAAGGCCGATGTGCTGCTGATGGAGTCGACCTACGGCGACCGTGATCATCGCCCCAGTGACGAAACCCTCGAAGAACTGGCTGATATCCTGCAGCAGGCGCACCAGCAAGGCGGTAACGTGCTGATCCCATCGTTCGCCGTCGGGCGTACTCAGGATCTGCTCTATTACCTTGGCCGCTTCTATCAGGAGGGTCGCCTGCCCCAGCAAGCGGTATTCCTCGACAGCCCCATGGCGATCCGCGCCAATGCCATCTACAGCCGCTTTCATGACCAGTTCGCAGTCGAAGACCGTGCGACTCTGGCTGCAAAGGGGGTCAAGCGAGTCGAGGACTGGCTACCGATCCTGCGCTGCACACCAACGGCCGAGGAGTCGATGGCGATCAACCGGATCAAGAGCGGCGCAATCATCATCGCCGGTGCCGGCATGTGCAATGGCGGACGTATCGTTCATCACTTCAAGCACAACCTCTGGCGCGAGAACTGCCATCTGGTGTTCCCCGGTTTCCAGGCCAAGGGCACGCTGGGTCGCCTGATCGTCGATGGCGCCGAAACGGTCAAGGTGTTGCACCAGCGCATCGCGGTGAAAGCCCAGATTCATACCCTGGGCGGCTTCTCGGCACATGCCGGACAAGCGCAACTGCTCGACTGGGCCAGCCGTTTCGAGCACCACCCCGAGCTGTATCTGGTGCACGGCGAACTGGAAAAGATGCAGACCCTGCAACAGGCGCTGCGCCAGCGCCTGAACTGGATCGCCAACATTCCCGAACCAGGCGAGCAGATCGCTCTGTAACCGGCGCTTAGAACCTGCTCACGATCTCGCGAGCGAGAGCACTGCAACACCGATGGCCGGCCCGCAAAAATAGACGAGGAACGGTCGGAGTCGCGTGCGACTTTACGCGTTGTAAATGAGCATTTGACCGGGCTGGCGTTCCAGCCTGTTTTTAACGCCGCAGGGCCGACGCGCAGCAGATCGTGAACAAGTTCTTACGAAAAGCAGGCAGCAAAACGGCAACCCGGCTGTGGCAAGCTGCTCGACACTCCATAATCACGGAACCGGCCAACGCGAGAAGCCTTGAGCTTCTCGCCGGCGAAGAAGAGGAGAGTTGCCATGCCCTTTGAACCGGACGACTATCTGTCCCGCCACGTACAAACCAGCGAGGTCGACCTGACCCGCAAGGTAGACGAGCTGGTAGCACTGGCGGCCCCCGGCAACAGTCCGAACCTTCAGTTGTACAGGGAAATGCTCAGCACCGTGATCCACATGGCCCAGACGGATCGCAACCGCTGGGACGCCAAGATCATGCTGCAGACCCTGCGCGAGATGGAAAATGCCTTCGGCGTACTGGAACAGCTCAAACGGCGGCGTAAAGTCACCGTATTCGGCTCAGCACGCACGCCAGCCGATCATCCCCTGTACCTGCAGGCCCGCGAACTGGGTGCACGGCTTGCGCAGCGTGACCTGATGGTGATCACCGGTGCTGGCGGCGGCATCATGGCAGCCGCGCATGAAGGGGCCGGGGTGGACAACAGCCTGGGCTTCAATATCACCCTACCCTTCGAACAGACAGCCAACCCGACGATGCGCGGCAGCCATCACCTGCTGTCGTTCCATTTCTTCTTTCTGCGCAAGCTGTTCTTCGTCAAGGAGGCCGATGGCCTGGTGCTGTGCCCCGGCGGTTTCGGCACCCTCGACGAAGCGCTGGAAGTGCTGACCCTGATCCAGACCGGCAAGAGCCCGCTGGTGCCCGTGGTACTGCTCGACCAACCGGGCGGTAGCTACTGGGAAGATGCGTTGGGCTTCATCCGTCGTCAGCTTGGCGATAACGGCTATATCCTGCCTACCGACCTCAACCTGATGCACCTGGTCTTTAGCGCCGAAGAAGCGGTGGACGAAATCGCCCGCTTCTACCGCAACTTCCACTCCAGCCGATGGCTCAAGGATCGCTTCGTGATTCGCCTCAATCATCCGCTCAACGAGGCGGCTCTGGCCAAGCTGGACAGCGACTTCGCCAGCCTGTGCAAGGAAAGTGGCTTTACCCAGCAACCCTACTGCGAGCAGGAGCGTGACGAACCGGAACTGTGTCACCTGACCCGTCTGACCTTCGCCTTCAACGGCCGTGACTATGGCCGCTTGCGCGCGCTGCTCGATGCGGTCAACGAACCGGAAAATTGGGCAACCTGAGCTGATCAGTTGCCGTAGCCCGGATGCAATCCGGGGATATTGGCCTCTCACCATTCCCGGATTGCATCCGGGCTACATAAAGCAAGAAGCCCAGCATTGGCTGGGCTTCTTTTTACTGCATGCCTATCAGGCGTTACCGGCGACCTTCATCCGCGCTGCCTGAGTGAAATCGAGCATGCGCTTGAGCGGTTTGATCGCCTTGGGGATCAGCGCCGGATCAACATGAATCTCGCCAGAGCCCTGGCGCAGGCCATTCAGCACGCGCTCGAGCGTATTCATCGCCATCCACGGGCAGTGCGCACAACTGCGGCAGGCGGCACCGTTACCGGCGGTTGGCGCTTCGATAAAGGTCTTGTCCGGGCACAGCTGCTGCATCTTGTAGAAGATGCCGCGGTCGGTGGCGACGATGAAGGTCGAGTTCGGCAGGGTCTGCGCGGCCTTGATCAGCTGACTGGTGGAACCCACGGCATCGGCCAGCTCCACCACGTTCTGCGGCGACTCCGGGTGCACCAGAACGGCGGCGTCCGGGTACAGGGCTTTCATGTCCAGCAACTGCTTGGACTTGAACTCCTCGTGGACGATGCAGGCGCCGTCCCACAGCAGCATGTCGGCTCCGGTCTCGCGCTGGATGTAGTTGCCCAGATGCTTGTCTGGCGCCCAAATGATGGTCTCGCCGTTGTCCATCAGGCTCTCGACGATCTCCAGCGCGCAACTGGAGGTCACCACCCAATCGGCGCGTGCCTTCACCGCCGCCGAGGTGTTGGCATACACCACCACGGTGCGCTCCGGGTGTTGGTCGCAGAAGGCTGAGAATTCGTCCACCGGGCAGCCCAGATCGAGCGAACAGGTCGCTTCCAGCGTCGGCATCAGCACGCGCTTTTCCGGGTTGAGGATCTTCGCCGTCTCGCCCATGAATTTGACCCCGGCCACCACCACGGTCTGCGCCGGGTGCTGATTGCCGAAGCGGGCCATTTCCAGGGAGTCGGACACACAGCCACCGGTTTCCTCGGCCAGCGCCTGGATCACCGGGTCGCAGTAGTAGTGCGCAACCAGCACCGCGTTCTGCTTCTTCAGCTCGGCGGCGATTTCGCGGCGATAGAAAGCTTCCTCCTCGGTAGTCAGCGGCTTGGGCTGCTTGGCATCGAGGTGGGCTTGAACCAGAAGGCGTTCGGAAATCTGCGTCATGTCATCGAACCTGAGGCGCTCTTGAGCGAGCTGCGAGTATAGCCTCTGGTCGGCCATCGCCACAGGCGGCGCGGCATCGGCCAGAGGACTTTTCCGAGAGCAAAAAAAAGCCAGTCTTGCGACTGGCTTTTGCGATCTGGTGGGTCGTGTAGGATTCGAACCTACGACCAATTGGTTAAAAGCCAACTGCTC
>CAZIZA010000036.1:0-19590 GCA_964543555.1 uncultured Pseudomonas sp. | reverse complement strand
CCGGTGAATAACCGTGTCGGTTCGAGTCCGACCCCGGGCACCATTAGAATTCAATGACTTAAGGCCATCCAATCGGATGGCCTTTTGTTTTTCTGGGGGTGAGTGGCGACAGAGTGGCGACAGCGATTCTGGTGATCGGTTTCCTTCGGTGTTCACTTCTCCTAGCGTGACCGGACACAAACAATAAAAAACCTCTTTTCCGTGGCGCACTCGCCACAGCTCCCTCCCTGCTCAGTGCCGTTTCAAAATTTCAGTTTCCACAATCCCTCGAATCGAACCTAACCAACTGAAACAAAAGATATTTAGCGAACCAGACCGCGCACGATGAGATCCCCCGAGATCGTCCCAATCCCCACGGAAAACACGCACACCCCAGCAAAATCAATAACTTGCATTTATTCACCTGCTTAAACCCGGTGGCGATAACTGCAAAACAGTGAAAAAAAGATCCTTCTTTGCAGATCCTCAACGCGCCCGAGATCCTTTATCTGGCGCGGCCTAGGCATATGGTTTTGCGGTAATCCACTTTTGCAAAAAATTTATTTGATGAGCCGCGCAGGCGGGAGCGGAAGAGCGCGGATTCCGTGACGCAGACGCCGCCGTGGGCATCTCCGCCACGTGCTGGCGGCTGTGCGCGGCCCTGAGCTTCACGTATGCTGTGCGCCTGCCTGATGGCGCCCCTAACATGCGGCGCCCTTCCCTGGCCATGCTCAGGCGCTGTCAGGCAGATAGAAGAAGGCCCCGCAGATGCGGGGCCTTCTTTGCTTAGTTGCTTGGTGGGTTACTCGATGATGGCGGCGAGGGTTCCGGCCAGTTGCCCAGCCTGCTGGCTCTGGCCGGTGAATGTCTCGGCATTGGTTGGCCCTGGCCCGCCGTGGTTGTGGCTCGCGGCGGTGGCGGCCAGCTGCTCCACTACTGTCATCAGTTGGTTTAGCAGGTGGAATATGTTGGTTCCCTCGGTACCCATCCACGACTTTGGCGCCTCGAAGTGCTGGAGCTCACCTGCCAGAGCCTTACGAACCTGCGCGATATCCTCTTCCAGATTGCCGCCGGTGGTGGTGCTCATGTTGCCAGCGCTGCCCAGGATCATATCCTCAGCTGTCAGCAGCTCGATATCCCCGAGCGCCTCAATGCGCTTCATGGCCCCAATCTCTTCCACGCTGTTGCCCAAGACAGTCAGCTGGTGCTGGCCGAACTCGCCCAGGTACTCGTCTGCCTCTCGGATCATCCTCATCGCCTTGTCGTGCTGGCGGCGGTCGGTGTGGCGGGTTTGGTTGCCCACGGTATCGGTGCGGCTGAACACCTCGGCCCGTTGCTGTTGCAGCTGTTCGCCCGGCTCGATATCCGGCAGCGGCCAGCCAGTGCCCAGGATAGTACGGATGAACGGTCGATCGGCGCGACCGAAGGCAAACCCCAGCTCGACCAGCGTCCCCTCGACAGGGAACTGCAGCAGCCCCTGCTCAGGCCCGCCGAACATCACCGGCAGCGGCACGGCGCGATAGAGCGGCGTCTGTTCATCCGGCTTGCCATCCTCGCCCAGCAGTTGCACATCCACCGCATAGCGCGGGCGGAATGGATCATTGAGCTGGCCAGCGGCGGCCCTGTCGCTGATGGCCTCGACCCGGCCGAACTTTGGCAGGTGCATCTGGTCGGCCAGCTCGGGGAACTCCACTTCCATCTTGCGGCGCTCTGGCGACTTGACCGGCTTATCCGGGGTTGCGGTGGTGAGCGTCATCTCATCACCCTTGAGGCGCACCCTCACCACCCGCTGACCGTTGACGATGGCACCCGGGCGCATGGCTGGGATCGGCGCGGTGGTGATGGTGTTGCCAGCCTGACGGGCAGAGAAGGCCGGATCAAGCTCGACCGGCCGACCCGCCCAACGGCTATGGGCATGACTGCCCACGAAGATGGCGCCATCCGGCTGTTGATGCCAGATGAAATCCGGTACCGAGAATGCGCGTCCCGCGTTGTTCAGCAACTGATAACCGGTTCCCGCGCTGGTGAAGTTGGGGATCTGGGTGTCGGTGTAGTCCACCCCATCAGGTAGCAGGAAGGTGAGGCTGCTTTGCTCAGACAACCACGCCAGCACACTGCGCAGGGTTGGATGCTGGATGCTGATAGGGAACCGGCTACCCAATACCCCCGCCAGTTCACGACACAGCAGCTTGCTGGCGCCGTTGGCGGCTGGTTGCACATCATAGATATAGCCGGTGAACCAGCGGCGCAACTGGCTGTTATAGCCAATGTCCACGGTCATCACCTGCCCCTTGCTCGCGGCCCCCTCAATGGTCATCGAAGCGCGGCCACCGGCTGACAAGTCCAGCACCATGTCATGGTCTACCAGGTGACGCTGCTCACCACCTACCGTCATATTGGTCGCAAGTTTCACGCCATTACATCTCCCAGCTTGTCATCCAGTCCCTTTACCATCCTTTCCCAGGAGCTCAACTGCTCTTGCTCTGTAGTGGCGGCGGTTGGGCTGGCTGTATTGGCTGTCGATGCGTTCTCGGCTCCTTGCCCGACAGTCACTTTTGGCTTGGGCTGGCGCTGCTCCCGCTTCTCCGGTACCGAGTTATGCTCGCGCAGGGTGAAGGCGACATGCCACGCCATCAGTCCCTCCTGCTCGCTGGCGGTGATGCGCCCCGCGAACTTGGCCTGGCGCACCTTCACCCCCTTGGCCAGCAGCGAACCGACCCGGTAGATATGGCGCTGCCCGCCGTCTTGCTTGGCGGCGGCCAGCTCAAACAGCCGGTTCAGAGTCTGCTCATCGTTGAACGGCACCAAGCCAGATACATCCAGCTCTTTGGCCTTATCCCCCTGCTCCGAGCTGCTGGTTGAGCTGGTCTGGCCGCTGTTGTCCTTGTCCTGAAACTGCATCGATGCCGAGATCCGCATCGACTTCATCACAATGGGCTCACCGTCCAGGGTGAGCATGGCGGTTTTCACTGTCACTTGGTTAACTCCTGCCAATAGGTGAGCGGCTCAGGGGAGAGCAGCAAGGCGCCGACGGCGTGACTGTGGTCAGGGTGATCGCTCTGCAGCAACTGGGCGGCAAGGCTTGCGGGATCGCCATAGCCGTGCCAGCTCCACATCTTTCCGGCCAAGCTCGGCTTGGAGGCCAGCTCTGCGTCCAGTTCTGCGATGCGGGTGGAGCGCCTGCTGGTCAGCGCGGCCAGCTTGGCGCGGGTGGCGGTCGGTGATGGCGAATTGTCCTCGCTCTGCTGCAAGGCAGAGCGAGTGGCAGAGACTAGCAGATGACGGCGCAGCGGATCCCAGATCAGTGGGTCGACCGCCTTCCAGCGCGGCACCATGGCCGCCGCTGGTTGTGCCATCAGGTCGTTCTCGGCGGTGAGACGGCGCAGGGTGGCGCACCACTCAGGCAGCGGCAGCATAGTGCACACCTCTGTCAGCTTGGCGACCAGTTCCTGTTCGCTTGTTGCGGTCACCATCCAAGCCACCGCATGAAGTTGCCCAGCAGGCAGCAGGTGGTCTGCGCCATCCTGCAGCTTGGCGGCCATGGCCTTGATGGCGCTGGGAGCGGTCATGGTGTATTGACCGCCCTGCTGCTGGCCGATGCCGTGCTGATATGGCGTTACTGTGATGCAGCTACCCGAATTTGATGGCAGCATATCACCAATTACCCACTTTGCGCTTGATGCAATATTTTCAAAGTACAATGCAGTATTTAACCCATTAAAAGCCCAATCCATTACCCTGGCTTCACTCTATATTCTCCAGCACAATCAGAACCCTGTGATTAAATGTGCCATTTATTTTGCCAGAGTGCGTCTTTGCATTCCCAGCCAACAAGCCCCGATCAAAATTATTAATTTTGTGGCGATGCTGGCTATTAACTTCCATTATTTGAATCCATCTGCGATTCGGATTACTTTAAGTACCATACCCTTGCCCCCGTTTATTGTTCAGCGAGCCACGTTTCGGTGTCGTTGGCAATAACGACTACACCAATGGTTCGATATCTATCGTCCTACTGGTGAGCACGGCGGCGCCTTCATCTGTCGTTTGTGATGCTATCGCGACCAGCGTCACATGATTCCGTGATATCTCACTGAGTCTCGGCTCGGCGGCGGTGGCGTTGATATACGTCAGGGCTATTTGGTTTTCGATTGGGGCCTTAGCCATGGCCATCTGGAACGTTACCGCGCATACCGAGTTACCCGTGTCGGTCGATCCTACGACTGAAAAGTACAGCTTTTCAGTTCTTTTCACGTAGTATTTTTCACAATCCCTCAGCGCATCAACATAGTCCTGCACTGGCAGGTTAATATCATGAATGCCAGTGAAGGTAACAAACCCATCACCCTTGGAGATGGCTGTGATGTTGGCATCTTGGACGCTACCCGCAGTCAGCCAAATTCTGAACACTAAGCGGGCATCGGAACCGAGCGGTTTTTTGCCCAGTATTGGCGGAATAGTGAGAGACACCAGCTGGGTGGTTTCAGTGTCGGTGAATGTAAACGGGTTTGATAATGACTTGGAAATGGTTCCATTGTCTTCAATAACAACGGCCTCCGCGATCATGGTGCGCGTGGTTCCAGCGTCTTTGGTAAACCCGGATATGGCGAGCTGAGCTAGCTGTCCAGCCACCGTCTCTACATCGAACCGCACTTGCTCTAGGATGGTGAAATAGTCTGTACCGGCTGTACCATACCATGAAATGGCCATCCCACGCGGTAGGCTGCTTTTTAGCGGTGATGCGGTGGCCTCCGCTTTAAACTGATCAGCATTGACTACCTGTGGCCCGTTTCGATGCACGCGCCATCCAGTTAGCGTATGCGCATATTGTTCTGCGGCTCCATCCGCTGCAATTGCCGGGTTAAAGGTAGTACCTCTAGTCGCAACAGCAAACGAGCCATTCCTGATCAGCCGCACAGCTGGCCGACAAATATTATTAACTAGCTGACCACCAGGTAGCGCACTAACATCGGTGCTGGCCAATACTGCATTTTTTAAAATTGTCATGATTACACCGCCTTCCTGAAAGTAACAGCCCAGTGATAAACAGCACCGTACAGGCCGTTTAGTTGATATGTAGTCCGCAAGTTACCGCGATCCCCCAACCCAAGGTGCTGACTGGTATTGCCCGACACTCCTCTGGTACCGTTGTGGTAGGCATAGGCAACCATCCGGTTTGATCCCGCTGGACCGGAGAGCGTCAGCGTAACCTCGTTGTATTTGGTGATCGCGACTGAGGTGATGGTCCGGCTCAGACTGTCGGTATACGCGAAACCCTTGTTGGCAATCGGCAGGACATTCACTTCGTCAAACACCAATGGATGCTGCTGGGAGAGCCTTGAGCCAACGAATGTGATAACAACCTTGTCGCCATTGACGACAATGGCGGACGGCCTGACGGGCTCCCACTTGCCAACCCGCAGGGTATGCTGGATGGCATCCGCATACAGCAACCCCAGCTGCGCCTGCGCCTGATTGGTGATATGGGCATAGTCGCCATATTTGAATTGGTATTTTGGCCCGACCAGAATCACATTTGGATATGTCTCGTGGGCCTTCAATTGTTCTAACGGGGTCGGGAATTCGTTCTCTGTAATGCCGCCAGCAAAGCCATATCCACCGCCAGCTGTCGAGGTCTGGCAGAGGAACATCTTTACCGTTTCAGCCTGCCCCGTGATGGCCTTGATATCGGCATTGAAATCGGCCTGCCATTCAGAGAGGTTGGCGGCGTAATTCGGGACGTTGTATTTTCCATCCGCCTCGCCGTGAATATTGGTAATGGCGAGGTATTTTATCGATGGCATCGACGCTTTCGCGTTGATCACCTGCGCAATACATTTTTCATATACCCCGGATACACCTCCTTTCTTCAGCTCGGCATACGTTTTGCCACCCCACGCCTGACCACTGAAAAAGACATCTGAGCTAACGCCAGCCACCTGTAAATAATCTGCCATCGTGTTGGCTATGGTAGCCCGATTGCGCTCACTGATAACCTTACTGCGATTCTCCAGCACACTGACATCCAGCCCAACAGGCCCACCAATAAAGGTCTTACAGCGAGCGTTCAAAGGCCCCATAGCCTTGGTGATGTCATTGGTAATTCCACCCTCCGCCAGGGATTGGCCGGTGTGGATGATGCCAAGCTGCGGCGTAACCAAGGTCGTGCTGTCAGCGGATAACACTGACGCTGCGCGATTGTTGATGGTTGACGTAGGTCTGGCGTAGATGTCCAGTTTGTCCTGTACCGTGCCACCGCCTGCCGCCCCCACCTGACTCGCGCCAGTGCTGGCAGCCAGTTCGTTACGCAATAGCTCTGCGCTACTGTCCACATAACCGCCTGCACTGCCCCGGCCATCCTCGATGGTGCCATCGGCCAGCACGGTGGCCAGCTGGGTCACATAGTGCTGATAGCCATTGCTGTCCACATGGTCGGTCAGATCGGCCACGCTGGTGATGATGGTGAAGTGGTTCTGGTGTTCTGAGAGCAGCGAACCGGCGCGATGCACATCTACCCAGACGCCGATCGGCTTGATGCCCGGGTGGATGACCTCCGGCGCTTTCAGCTCGACACGCAGGCCGCCGATGATGGCCACGCCCTGGCTAACCTGATAGGCGCCATCCTTCTCGACCACCTTGAAGCCGTCACCGACAAAGGTGTGATGGCCATAGAGATCGGCCTGCAGCTGGCGGATATCTTCATCCATCCCGCGCAGGCGGGCGGCATAGTCAATCTGCCATGTTCCTGCATCCACATGGGTGAGGGTGGCCTCGGCCGCCTGGTCGTAACCCATCAGCATCGACTTGACCAGGGAGTTGCCAGTCTGGCCAGTGGTCTGGTCGGTCTTGAGCTTGGTCTCGCGCCCCTTGTAGACAATCATCCCGATCACGCCGTTCTGCTTGTTGCGCAGATACATGGCGTTAAAAGAGAAGTCGCCCACCGTGGTATCCATCACGATGGTGTAGGCCACCGCGTTGTTGTTGATGCGGCCGCGCTGGTCCACGTTCTGGCGATGCACGATCTGACTTTCCGGCGGCAGGCCGGCATCCGGGTCGATGGGGGAGGTGATATCCAGATTGGGGATGTCGGCGAGGATGAACTCATCCAGCACGACGGGCTGTTCAGCAGTCAGGCAGCTCTGCCAGTAGTTTTCGAATGCATTGGTGATTACCTGGCTCATCGCGCAGTCTCCTTGCGGGGCAGGGTTGCCCCGTAAACGTGTTGAATGAAGTCAATCTTTCCTGCTCGCACGTAGCGCTTGCAGGCGGGTTTATTGAGGGTGGCGGCGAACACCTCTTGCCCCATCTCGATACGGGATGAGTGCAGATAGGCGGTCGCCGGATAGAGCACCTGGAAGCGGTAGCGGCGGCAGGTGCGGCCGTAGTGCTGGATCAGGGTCTCCATCAATGTCTGGTTTTCGGTCAGGTCGCTGTCAGCCACCTCGATGGTGATCACGTCCCACGGTGTGCCGTCCTGGCGTTCGTGCAGCTCGCACCAACCGATGCCGAGCCGCTCGAAAATGCGCTTGAATCCGGCCACCTCGCCCGCATCGCGGGCATTGACGAAGGCGTATTTAACCCGCTTGCGATAGAGGGAAAGCGGCTCCCCCTTGAAGCGCTTGATATCCCGCTCCCACGCCAGCAGGGCCAGCATGGACTCGGAGCAGGTCAGCGCGTCCTGTTGGGTGAGTGGCTGCAGCAGCCAGCCGCGCATCCTCTGCCAGAAGGCCATGATCCCCCTGGCCAGAAATGCGGGTTCCCGCACCCCGTCAGCGATGGTCTGACCATCCTCCCACCACGGCGCGGAGGCTGGCGGCAGCTGCGGCGCCTCCTGCTGGTGATTGAACGGCTTGCCTTGCTTAGTCATTGAGCAGCACCTCCAGCTCGGCCAGACGCGGGATCTCGAGACCGGCGACAATATCGAGCTCGGCAAAGTCGAGGCTTGCAATCTGCGGGAATGCCTGGTGCAGCTCGCGGCCCAGCTGGCTCAGGGAAAAACGCGACTGCGGCCAGGTGCGGGTCACTTGCGGATAATCAGCCGACTGGCGGAATGCCGCCCGGATCAGCGCCTTGACCCCGGCCAGCAGATCGGCCCGCTGCTCGTCCGACAGGTTCGCCACCGGCCACAACTGCAGATGCAGGTCGTGCTCGACCTCCGGCATCGCCATCACCAGCAGATCATCCCCATGGCCGTGGTTGCCCTGGTTGGCCACGTAGTCGTTGAGCCGCTCCACCAGACTGGCTGGGGTGGTTCCCACTTCCAGCATGATGTAGGCGTTTGCGGTGCCCGGGCCGCGAGGGGCGTCATGCTCGAACACGATGTGATCGGCACTGATGCCCGCCACGCTGGCCAGCATGGAGCGATAGATGGCATCGATGTGATAGCGACCGGTGGCCGAGAACTGGTTCTGGATGCGCAGCGCCAGCGCATCGTTGCTCTCTTCATCGGCGCCCGGGGTGGTGATCCACTCCCGTTCCGAGTTGCGGGCCGACAGGATGCCGTCGATCGGCTGACTCAGCAGGTTGTAGTAGCCGGGGGCCAGATTCCAGGCCACCCCGGCGAACTCGGCCTCACAGATCACCCTGGCGACCGCCTCACCGGCGGGGCTCACCACTTCCTGCACCGGCTTGACCCGGTAGATTTTGCCGTTGCTGCGCTCGGTGGTTACCCATACATCATCCGGAATGGTGACAGCGGCGGCCGGATTGGCCTTGGTGAAGCTGATCACCCCGCGGGTCTTCTGGGCGGCCTTGCGGGTGAGATCCACATCCCACGCCTTGAGGTCGAGGTACTTGCCGCTGGCAGTCGCGGCAAAGGCGGCAGGCAGCACATGGCCCGCCAGCAGAGTGCGGATCAGCCAGAGCGCCGGGGTAATCACCACGGCGCGCACCAGCCGCCAGAAGGGGCTCACATCGCTGTCGTTGGTGATGAGCGACCCGGCGGCCTCCACCTCTTTCTTGAGCTCTGCCTCCATGGCCTGTTCGGTTGTCGGCACCCCGCTATTTGACAGCAGGGCCAAAAAATCCACAGTCGGGCGCAGGTTCACAGGGTTACCTCCAGATCGCCAAATTCATAAGTGCGGGCAGTGACCAGGATGCGGTCGGGGGCCTCTTCGCTGATCACGATGGTGCCCGGGATCAGTCGAGTGTCGTTCTCGACCAGCAGCTCGATCTCGGTCATCACATCGGCGCGCAGGGTAGGGCTGCGCTCGGCAATCAGCTTGCGGGCCAGCCCTGACTCCATGATCCGGTGCTTGATGTCCTGACCGATGCTGTGGCGGTCTTGGGTGTAACGGGGTTGGCCACCGGCATCCAGCTGCCATGCCCCGTCTACCACCCAGATATCGATGTACTTGGCATCACTCATCACGGGGTCTCCAGCCAGGCGTTTTCCGCCAGTTGTTCCGGGGTCATTGGGTTCTGGTTGTGCATATGCACCTCCCCGATGCTCAGATACTTGGGCGGCTTCTGGTTGGCGGTGGTCGCGGCCGCGTTGGCCTGGATCAGCTGTTGCCCCAGTCCGCCAGCCGGAATGGTGCTCTGGCCACCGGCACGGTAGCGAGCGAGCGGTGCGTTGATGTTGGCCGAGTTCGGCAGGTTGAGATCCGGCATGCCACCGGCTGCGATATTGACACCCGGGATCATGTTCAGCTTGTCGATCAGCCAGTCCACAGCTCGACCTAGCAGCTTGAACACACTCCAGTCGGCCATGCTCGCCTTGAGGTCATCCCAGTAGTAGATGGCGGCGGCCACGGCCGCCCCCAGCAGCACCACACCCGCCACAATCAGCCCGATTGGGTTGGCATACATGGCGATATTGACGGCCAGCATGATGGCGCGGAAGGTTGCCAGACCGGCATTCAGCAGACCGAGCGGCGCGGTAATGAGTGACCAGGCGATACCAAGGCCAAGCGTTGCCATCTTGGCGAGCCCGGCAACCAGCATCCAGCCGCCGGTCACCATGGAGAGACCGACCACCCCCAGCACGGCGTAGCTGATCACCTTGGTCATGTTCGGAAACAGGTTGGTCCAGCGCAGCACGTGGGCGGCACTATCGGCAACCGTCCCTAGCACCTGGTTGATGGCTGGCAGCAGCACCCCGAAGGCGGCGGCACGAACGGCGAACCACGCTTGTTCGACCCGCTGCCACTGGTCGGTCATGGCGGCGGCCATCTGCTCGGCCTTACCCATGCCGTGGGTGTTGGCCAGGGCGTTGATATTGGCCCCCAGCCCCTTGGTGTTGGTCATCAGCAACTTGACCATGGCGACCGCCTCATCCGAGCCGAACGCCTTTTTCAGCTCGTCACCCTCGGCCACGCTCAGCGTCTCGCCATAGCGCACCTTGAGCTTGTCGAGGATATCGAGCACCGGCAGCATATTGCCCGCCGAGTCGGTGAACTGCAGGCCGAGGGTCTTCTGGGCATTGCCCACCCCGGCCAGGAAGGCTTTAAACTTGGTGCCCGCCTCACCGCCGCTCATGGTAGATTGCAGCATACCGAGCACGGCGAACTGCTCATCCATCGAGATGTTCGAGGCGGTACCGCTGGCACCCAATGCCCCGAAGGCATCAGCCATCCCCTTGCCGGTGGTCTTGAACATCTGCACGGCATAGGCTGACTTGCCAGCCAAATCCTCGACCCATTGAGCCTTGCCGATGGCGTTGGCCTGCTGCTCAAAAATGCCGTACATGGTGCCCATGTAGCTGGTGATGGTGGCGCTGTCGGCCTTGGTGGCTTTGGCAAGGGTGGCGCTGGCGGCGGTAAAGGTGGCCAGCTCGTTGCCCTCCAGACCGGCGATCGCGGACTGGATATCGTAGGATGAACGGACAATCTCGGCGGCCGACTCGCCATACTTCACAGACAGCGAAAGCGCCTCGCGCCCCAGTGCCCCGGGCACCTCCTGCTGCACCCCTAGGCTGGCCACTTCGCCCAGCGCCCTGTCCATCTCAATGGCAGGGCCGAGCGCCGATTGCACCGCCATGGCACCGGCGGCCACCGTGGTGGCCCCCATCGCCATATTGCTCCAGCCCTGACGGCCGTTCCTGCTGACCTTGTCCAGTTGGGCATTGATACCCGACAGGGGGCCGGTGACCTTGTCCACCAACGCCACCTGCATCATCAACTTTTCCATCCAGGCCATAGGTCGTTATCCGTTGAATGCCTTGACTATGCCCTCGGCCACGGCGGCGGCGTTGGACTCTCTACTGTGCTTGTCTAACCAGATGGCGCGAGCGAGGCTGTCGAGGTCGTCATCATCGTGGGGCAGGTAGTGGCGCCGCAGCGCCAGCGCCTGCTCCAAGTCATTGCGCTCGATCGCCTCGGCGCGCGCGGTCAGTTTTTTACGGTGATTTCCAGTTCCGGCACGAACTGCCCGTTAACTGCGGCGGCCAGTTGCATGGCGGCGCCCGGCATAGCCAGCAGCTCGTCCAGATCGGCCTTGCTCTCTTGGCAGACAATCTTCTTCAGGTAGTTGTGGGTCGGTGCCACCTTGTCATTGTTCGTCATGCTGTTGACCAGGCTGTTGTAGGCCACCATGGTGGGGGCGAATTTCAGCTCTTTGCTGCCAACTTGCAGGGTGATAATCGGGGTTGCCATTAGTTGTTTTCCTCTTGTTCAATCCACTGGTTAAGGGTGTCAATCTGGGTTTGGCAGCGGCGCAGTGCCGTCTGCAGGGTGGGGACGAACCGCACGGCATCGCCGTAGGTTCGCCCCGTAAAGTCAGGCTCCGGGCAGTGGGGGATCACCCCCGGCGGCGGCAGGCGCTTGATGACCTGCGTTTGCACCACGGTTGTGGGCTGGCTGGAGCAGGCGCAGAGCGCCAACAGGCAAAGGCTCAACAGCGCAGTTCGGGCGGCCAGCCGGCGGCGTGGCCAAGGCTTGTTGCAGATCATCGGCGGTTTTCCTGTTCAGTTGGTCAAGCTCGGCCAAGGCGGCGTTCTGGTTTTTGAGCAGAGCCCGCAGCCCCTGCTCCTGCAGTGACAGAGCCCAGAACTCTGCGGCCATCTGATCGTTAGCCTGCTGCAAGGTGTTGATGGTGCCGTTGGCATCGGCCAGAGCCTTGGTGCGTTGGTCGAGTACCTTGTTGCCGGCAAACAGCGCGACCAGCATGGCCAGCACCAGCACGAACAGCAGGTTGGAGAACAACTCTTTGAGGATGTTCATGCTTCCACCATCGACAGCTGGGCCGGAGTGCCGACAGGCAGATCACCTACTGGCAGCGGTTCATTGATGGGCCAGCGATATCCGGTGACGCGGGTCAGCGGGAATTCACGGATGTTCACCTCATCCCCCTGGTTGCCACCCAGCACCAGCAAATTGCCAGAGGGTGACTTGCCGACCACGAAGCCCACATGGCCGCCGCCGTCACGGCTGAACACGACCACACAGCCGAGCACCGGGCGATCCAGTTTTTCGCCCCAACCCAGATAGCTTTTGGCGCTCTCGAAGCGGGTAGACTGGATGCCAACCCGTTCCAGGCAAGCGCCCACGAAGGCGGCACACCACGGGGTTTCATCGTCTTTGATGCCGCCCCGCTTGATGGCTTTCCACATGTCCAGAATCTGCTGTGCATGCTTCGCCCCTTTGATCTCTTTCAGCCCCAAAAACTTGCGAGCCTCGTCAATCCAGCGCAGAGCCATTAGCCCTCCTCTTTCTTGTTGAACAGTGTTTTGGCCTTGTCGCGGACGATATCCACACCGAGCAGGCCGATCATGCCGCCGATAAAGGGGGCGGCGCTGCTGGCCACTCCCAGTTCGGTGGCGCCGGTCGAGACGGCCAGCGTCAGCAGGCCACCCATCACCGATTCGATCAGGCGGCGGCGCCCGCTGCCGCCGTCATAGGTGATGCGCAAAAATGAGATGCTCATCGCCAGCAGAGCCCCGTAGACAGCGGGCCAGTTGTCCATCAACCAGGCCAGCAGGGCGGCCCAGAGGGTGGGGTCTTTGTTTGGCATAGGTTTCATATCCCGTTCTCGTTATCTGCCGCGCCGCTCGGCGGCGGACTGACAGGGGACGCACATCCGCACCCCCGGCACATGCAGGCGGCGCGCTTCCGGGATCGGATCGCCGCACTCGTCGCAGTGGCTCAGGCTCTCGCCCTTGGTGTTGCTGCGCCCGATCTGGTTGGTCAACTGGGCGGCCAGCATCCGCTCGGCCTGTTGATTGGCGCGGTCGATCAGATCCATCCGTTAGCCCTTCATATGGCGGGTGTCGTCATCGGAGAGATACGGCACGCCATTGATGTGAACGAAGTCTGGGGAGGTGACGAAGCCCTTGACCTTGTGGGTGGCCTTGCTGCCCCCCTTGGGATCCACGTCCAGGATGTCGGACAGCACCAGCTTGACGCCGAAGGCCTCCACCTTCATGGTCTCGTCACCGGTGTCGGCGTAGAACAGCACATCGTCCGGTTTCATCCCGCGCCAGCTGCCGTTCCGCTTGGCCGCTTCGCTCAACAGGTTGAAATTCTTGCTGTCGAACTCGAATTCGAGATCGGCGGACACATCGCCGTCGATGTGGCCATCCGGTACGCCACGGGTTTGGGCCACGGCGCTGTTGTCGTTGATGGTGATGCTGGCCTTCTCGACGTGCACCATGGCGCCCATCAGTTCGGTATCGAAGCTCTGGCCTGAAATGCGTCTGGTCATGGGTTAGCCCTCCCCGTTGTTGAGGCTCAAATCGAGCATGATGTTGACGGTGATCCCCTTCGGGCAGTCCACGGTGCGCACCACCACGTAGATGGAGACCAGGTTCTTGGCCGTCCACTTGATGGTGATATCGCCATCCTTGGGCGAGGCGATATCGCCCGGGAACAGTTGACCGTTGATGGTGGCGGACTTGGCCATCTCTCGCAGGTCTTTGCCGAAGTACATGATGGCGGCGGCGGTGCTGCCCGGGGTGGAGTTGAACGAGCGATCAGCGACGCGGGCAATGGCGCGCAGGCGCATCCGGCGGGCTACCTTGTAGACCACCCGCAGGTTTTCGATCACCTGGTAGTCGCCGCCCTCGGCGTCCAGGGTGCGGCCATCGGCCCAATAGATGCCGTCATAGTCCGGGTACCACATCGGCACCGAGAAGCGGTTCTGTTCGAGGGTTTGCAGGGTGGCCAGCGGTAGCTCGGTGCCGTCCTTATCGACTGGCTTGTTGCCAAGGCCCACCATGGCGCCAGTTTTCACCCTGGCAGGGCTGTCGGCGATGCTCACCGCACGGTTGCACAAGCGACCGGCATAGGCTCCGGCGAGGTTCGGCCACAGCTGCGGCAGCAGGGTGACGGATTCAGCCTTGATGCCATCTTGCAGCGCGGCCAGCTTAGCCTCGTACTCGCTCCAGTCCTGGCCACCTTCTGCGGTAGTGACGATGCCCGCCACGACCAGCAGCATGAACTGCCAGCGCCCCATCTTGGCGATCAGCTCCTGGTTGAGGGCGTGGGCGGCGTTGATCTTCGCCTCGTCCCACTCCTGACCCAGTACCACACAGCCCTCAAAGGATTGGGTTTTCTGGGCCTCACGGACGGCATCTTTCCAGTCCATGTCGGTGGGCAGCACAAAAGCGGCAGCCGTCCAGTTCTGACCGGCGTTGACCATGGCGGCTTGCAGGTTGGTTTTCAGCTCGCTCTCTTCTTCACCCAGCAACTTGTCGAAGTCGCTCTGGGTGTTGAGCGAAAGCAGCTTGCCCGCATTGGTCGGCGCGGTGCCGATGAACAGCAGGTGGCGCTCGACTTCCGTCACTGGCCCCTGCATCTGGTTCAAGTTGTTGATCTGTACATAAGGCCACATGGCGTTATTTCCTCTTCATCTCTTGCTTGTTGACGTCCCAGCCGTAGTTGATGCTCTGCAGGGCGCGGGCAAAGGCTTGTTCCCGTTGCTGTTGATTGGCGCCGAGGAACGGGCGGGCCGGCAGATGGATTTCCCAACTCTCTTTCACCGGCTCGTTCTTGAGCTTCTTGATCAGCAACCCCGCTTGCGCGTAGTTGAGATTGCCGGTAATCCAGCCGAGCGAGGCAGAGCGGTATGACTTCTTCCTCTTGCCCGGACGCTTGAACCCCAGTTCGCGCAGCTTGCGGGCCTGCGCCTTGCTGGCCTGCTTGTCCTTGCCGCCATCGCTGGCGATACGGCGCCGACTGGCGGCGGTCACCTTGTAGGTGTGCCCCTTCTGGTGGGTATTGGCGACCACCCCGGCGTGAACGTTCATCGCCCCCTTCTTGAACCCGAGCTCGGCCACATCCTGACTTGGCTCATGGATCACCAGCAGCTTGGGCAGGCCGCGCAACATCTTGCGCTTGCCCCGCTTGCGGGGTGCCCAGGCATTGCCGTTGGGGTCTTGCTGCTGGCGCACGTTGCGGGCGGCCAGCTTCTTCATCTCGTTGGCTGCTCGCCACACCAGCCGCTGGCGCTTCTTTGGCGGCAGGTCCAGCAGGTTGAGCTGGTCTTTGCTGCGCTGGGTGTCGAGAGTGATGGTGATCATGACTGGTCACCGATCTGGTGATGGCCGGTGTCACCGACGTTCATATCGATGTGGTCTGCCACCCAGATTTCATACGGGGCCACGTTCCAGCGTTTGCCCATCCAGTTGATGGGGCCCTTGGGGTGTTCGATCAGGCGCAGCGGCTCGGTAAAGGCGAGCTGGATCTCGAGATCGGCGGTCTTCTCATCGTTCGGGGTGACGGCGTATTCGGGATCGGCCAGCTCGAACTGCTCGCGAAAATCGTCATGCTCCTGCACCCAGGCGGCCACAGAGGCCAGCACGATGGCCGGATCCAGCTCGCGAAACGGCAGTTGCTCGACGGTGAACACCGCCTGATAGGTGAGCCATGCCACATCCATTCCGGTGGGGCCCATGTTCTTTGGCTCCAGCCTGATGGTGCCGTTCTCCATCCAGCTATCCAGATGCTTGTGGCACTTGTCTGGCAGCACCCGCTGGATCTCGGCGTGGAGAGCGTGGAGGAAATAGCCCTGGGCCTGCTGTTCGTTCATGCCGTCACTCATATCAAGGACACCCCCGCACGGCGCTTGCCCTTGATGCTGCGCACCAGTTGCTGACTCTCTGCCAGCAGCTGGGCGCGTTGGTCTGGTGAGCGCTCCACCTGGTTGTTCGCGGCGGCCCGCTCGGTGACGCTGGCGAACTCCGGTAAGAGGGCCGCCTTGGCACGGGCAAACACGGCGGCCAGATACTGCTCGGTCAGGGCATTGGTGCCGCCCTCAAGGCTCGGCCCCGGCACCTCGGCGGCGCTGACGTAGCCCTCGGCCATCAGCGCGGCCTGACGCATCGCCAGTTGCAGGTTGATTTCAGAGACGGCAGCCAGCAGGGCGGCGCTTGTGGTCTGTTGGTCGAGGTCGGCAGGCAGGGCGCGGCGGCGCTCGAAGTCGGCCACGGCCACATCAGGCCAAAACCCGTCATTGCGGATGGTGGCGGCGCTGTAGTCGATATCCTTGCCTGCAAACATCTCTGACCCTCTGTCGATTCTTGCCAATGTGAACACCACTTCCCCGATCACTCAGGTCGCCGATGACGCGGCGAGAAAAGGTGCACCCCTGAAGCCACGGATCACAGGATTCGGCGCAGGCCTTGCGGCTTGCCTATCCTCCCCGCCGGGGTGCGGTGGCGCGGAGAGTCTTATTGCTCCGGATTGAGCGCCCGCAGGCGCATGGCAATTTTGAGCAGCAGGGTGTTTACCCCCGCTTTGCGGTGCAGCTTCTCGGCCTGGAGCAGCCAGTGGGCTGCTTGTTCCAGGGTGGCGCTGTCACCCACTGCACTCGGTCGTGGCTGGCCGTCCTGGTCTCGCAGCAGCAGGCAACCCGCAGCCTTGAACCACTTGGCGGTCAGCTTCTCGTTGAGGCGCCACTCGTTGCGCACCTTGTCGAACACCCGGGAGAACCATGGCTCGACGGCATGGCCTTCGGCGGCGTTCTTCTCGGCCCACTCCAGCACTGTGTCGGCCACGAAGGTGGCCCAGTCGCGCTTGAAGTTGTTCGGGGTTCGTTGTCCCTGCTTGATGGCGAGCTCTGCCCAGGCGATCCCGGTGTCGAAGTCACCAACGTCAAAGGCCCAGATCACCAGCCTTTGAAACAGCTCGTTCTGGTAGGACTGACCGGACTCGGCCACGCTGGCCAGATACCGCTCCACATAGGGGCGGTATTTGGGCATCAGCTCGTCGCGTTTCATGTTCACCCGATCCCCAATGCGGGCCAGCTTGCGCAGGCGAACGATGTCCTGTTCCAGGGCAATCATTTGCAGGTGCAGGCTGTCAGCCACCGCACCGGTGGCCACGCCCGTGCAGGCTGCCTGTTCGGCCCCCTGCATGGCATGCACTCGCTGCTTGTGACGTTGACCGGGTGAGCTCATGGTTTATGCACCCGCCGCAGGAGCAGCACCGATTTCGATGTCGGCCTCTTCAAAGCCGCCATAGGCCAGGTGCTCGCCGATGGCATAGCCTTCCATCCGCCAGTACTGGTTATCGAAGCACTTCTTGTCCTGGTTATCTTCGGCCTTGCGGTTGCGGGTGCCGCGCTGGGTGTAGCAGTGCAGGTTATCCAGAGTGGTGACAACCATCCGCTTGCCCGGGAAGAACGGTGGGATGTAAGCCTTGCGACCGGCAATCGACTCGGCCAGCTTCTGGGCGGCGATCTGCTCGCTCGGCTTGGTCGCTTCGCTGTAGAGCTTGGCCTGAGCTGCCGCCACCAGATCGGTACCGACCAGCACCACCAGACGGGGGTCTTGGCGGAACAACGGATCGATGGTTGTGTTGATCAGGTCGGAGGCCATCTCGTCCAGGGTCTTGTAATCGCCCTTGCCGTCCGGGTCGAAGTAGATCTTCTTACCTGCTTCGGCCTTGATGATCTGGCTGCCACCGTTCCACTCGCGGGCGATCTGGTGCCAACCCTTGTTGACGTCTTCACCCAGCGGATGGGCCGCAGGGTCGGTGGTCTCTTCGGCAGATACGCCGTTCCAGCCGACCCGCAGAATATCGAGGGCGAATGCAGTGTTGATGAACTCACCGACCAACTTGATGAACTCACCCTCGCTGCCAGCGTTGGCCCAGACGCACAGGGTCGCCCAGTCCAGTGATGCGCAGGAGTCAGTCTCGGTCAGCTCGTAGGTGTTGCCAGCCACGCCGATCTTGCCGTTGAAGCGGCCATCTTTCTTGCGGCCAGTAAACAGCTTGCCGATGCCGACTTGCACCACCTGGCCCTTGATCTGATCCACATCCATGCAAGTGATGAGGCTCAGGAACTCGACAGAGGCGAGAAGGCCAGCACGCAGGCCAGTTTCCACTGGGCCGGAGATGACGCTGAACTGTTTGTCCAGCGCGTTGACTGGGATGCCATAGGTCTTGGCCAAGGCAGCACTGTATTTTTCGAGGCGCTGACGTGCCTGGACGGTTAGGGTCTGACTCACGGTCGCTCCTTAATATGCGGTGGGGGTATCGTCACCGCCGAGCGCATCAGGTCGTTGACCCGGCACTTCAACGGAGAACTTGTCGATCTGGCCTTTCAGCTCACTGACGGTGGCGGCCAGACTGGTGATGGCCTCGTCCAGCTTGTTGAACTGGTCTGCGGCGATATTGGCCTTGTCGCCTTCTGCGCTCTGGTCAGTCACCGGATCAGTCTTCACTTCCGGCTTGGCGCTGAATCCTTCGATCTTGGTGCCAAGGCCGTTGACGGCTCCCAGCAACTGGTCGAACTGTTCTTTGGTCATTTCCTCATCCTCTGGATGGCTGGGGGTTGGTTTGGTTTCCTGTTCACCATGGCTGGCCAAGAAGCTGAAAAACTTGGTGATCAGACCGTCGGCTTTTTCGTTCTTTGGCAGTTTGAAGGTGGAGAGATCCAGCGGCTCACTGGTGCCAATCAGGCGAGATTTGCCACTCTTGTCTTTGAACTTCAGGTGGGTGGTGCCGGTGCTGGCTGGTTCATCGGTAACGCCGAGGCCGCGCAGGTAGGTGCGGCCCAGATCGGCAAATTGCTCTTGCGGCTCGATGGAACAGAATTGGTATTGGCCAACCTGGTTGTAATAAACCAGATCACGGGTCGGGCTCAGGATGGCGAATAGCTTGAGCTTGCCATCCACGACTTCTGTCTTCAGTTCCTGTACATAGCCGAAGTTCGACCAGCGGTCATGATCAGGCCAAATCAGTGCGGTGTAGTATTCCGGATCGTAGGTCTCGGCCATGTCAGTCAGCCAAGCGGCGGTAATCTCCCGACCATCGACGGTTGTGCCTTCGGTGGCGATGCAGACCCAGCCAGTTCTCAAGGTTGATATGTTCATGCCTGCTCCCAATTGATACGGGCTCAGGCTATCGGGTCGGCAAGGGGTATTCATCCGGTTGTGTTCAAGGCAATTCGGATCCATGGGGATATCCGAATTGCTTGGAACATCAGGGCAATAAGTGGGGGCGGGGGGCTGGCTATGATGGCGCCATCATTCACAAGATGGAGGCGCCGTGGCGTATCCCGAAGAGATCCGCAATGCTGCGCGGGGGCTTTATCTTAAGCGCTGGACACCCCAGGAGATCAAGGACGAACTTGGCCTTAACTCCTGCAGGGTAGTCTACTTCTGGGCCGAGAAGTACGGCTGGCGTGACCTGCTGACCGAAGAGGCGGTGGAGGATGCCATTGCCCGCC
>CAZIZA010000035.1:0-19735 GCA_964543555.1 uncultured Pseudomonas sp. | reverse complement strand
CTGAGCAGGCGAGCCTCTGCAACATGCTCACGGGCCTGCTCGTACTGGCGCTGCAATTCGACTGCGTCACCGCTGAAATCCACCACCAGCTCGCCACGTGGCGTGAGCAAGGGATGCTCGGCGAAGCCGGCTGGCGGGGCATCGTAGAAGACGCGGCTGGCGGCCGTCAGCGCGCGTACCTGTGGCGTGCCGTAGGCCACGGTGTAAAGCGCGGCTGAACGGCCAGTGGAGTGGTAGCCAGGCTGCGCCTCGCGCTCAAGCAACAGGGTCTTGCCGTGGCTGGTGAGAAAGTAGCCGGTGGAGGCGCCAGCAATACCGGCGCCGATGATGAGGTAGTCGTAGTGTTGCATGGCGTATCGATCAACGGGGCCGAATGAAAAAGGCGAAGCTAGAGGGCTTCGCCTTTATTCTGCTTCGGCCTTATCAGTGCTTGCGCGGTACTGGCTTGAGCAGCTCGTCAGGCGGCATCTCGCACTGGATCTTGCGTCCGATCAGCGCTTCGATGGGAGGCAAGGCATAGGCGTCGTCCTCGCCGGCGAAGCTGATCGAGGTGCCGCTGGTACCGGCACGGCCGGTACGGCCGATGCGATGCACGTAGTCGTCCGGGTCTTCCGGCAGGGTAAAGTTGATCACGTGGCTGATGCCGTCAACGTGGATGCCGCGACCGGCGACATCGGTGGCGACCATGACGCGGATCTTGCCCTCGCGAAAGCCTTCCAGCGCGCGGATGCGCTTGTGCTGGGGGATGTCGCCGGACATCTGTACGGCGCTGATGCCGTCGCGGGTCAGACGCTCTTCGATGCGCCTTACTTCGTCCTTGCGGTTGGCGAAGACCATGACGCGCGTCCAGTCGTTCTGCGTGATCAGGTTGTACAGCAGCTTGTATTTGTCGCTGGACGCGACGGCATAGACGTGCTGCTCGACGGTGTCGCTGGCGACGTTCTCCGGTTCGATCTCGACGATGGCCGGGTTGACCGTCCACTGTTTGGCCAGGTTCATCACGTCGTCGGTGAAGGTGGCGGAGAAGAGCAGGGTCTGGCGGTCACCCTTCATCGGCGTCTGGCGGATGATCTGGCGCACCTGCGGGATGAAGCCCATGTCGAGCATGCGGTCGGCTTCGTCGAGCACCATCACCTCGACCATGTCCAGGTGCACTTCACCACGCTGGTTGAAGTCCAGCAGGCGGCCCGGCGTGGCCACGAGGATGTCGCAGAAGCGCGACTCCAGTTGCTTGAGCTGCTTGTCGAAATCCATGCCGCCAACGAATTGCATGACATTAAGGCCGGTGTACTTGGTCAGCTCGGCGGCGTCCTTGGCGATCTGCACCACCAGTTCGCGGGTCGGTGCGATGATCAGCGCGCGGGGCTCGCCCATGTAGCGCTCTTTCGGCGGCGGTGTCTGCAGCAGTTGGGTGATGATCGAGATGAGGAAGGCGGCGGTCTTACCGGTGCCGGTCTGGGCGCGGCCAATGGCATCCTGGCCCTTGAGGGTATAACCCAGTACGCCGGCCTGGATCGGTGTGCAGTAGGGGAAACCCAGATCATGAATGGCATGCATCAGCTCGGGGGCGAGCTTGAAATCATGAAAGCGCGTCTTGCCTTCGGCCGGCTCGACCACGAAATCTTCCAGTTTCCAGGTGTTTACTGGCTTGGCTGGGCGCTCGCGACGTGGCTTGTCGGCCTTGGGCGGGCGGGGCTGTTGCGGCGCCGGGCTATCGCCTGCGCTCTCGCTGGCAGGGCGGGCGGGTTTGTTCTTGCGTGGACGCTTCTGCTCTGCGTCACCGCTCTCGGCGGGCGCTGCTACGGATGACGGCGCTGGTTGAGGCTGCTCGTCTTCGGCTTTGCCGAACATTTTCTTGAGTGCTTTGAGCACGGGCTTCTCATCGACTGGTTAAGGAGTGAACGTCCGCCAGTGTAATGCAAGACGCGGGCGTGGCGAAGGCCTTCGCTCGCGCCTGTCAAGAGCCGGCCTCATTTCTCCGGCAGGCTGGCCAGCAGCAGGCGCTGAACATTACCGCCCATGATCGCGGCAATGGCGTCATTGTCGAAGCCGGCGGCTTGCAGTCCCTCGGTTATTTGCGCCAGGCCGGTGACGTCGAATGGGGTGTGAACGGTGCCATTGAAGTCCGAGCCCAGGGCAACATGCTCGACGCCGACCTTGTCTGCGGCGTAGCGGATGGCTTTGACGATGGCGGCGACCGAGGTGTCGCAGACTGCGGTGCTCCAGTAGCCGATGCCGATCACTCCGCCCGTGCCAGCGATGGCCTGCAGGTGCTGGTCGCTGAGGTTACGCGTACCGGGGCAGGTGCCTTCGACGCCGGTGTGCGAGACCAGCACCGGGCGCGTGGCCATGGCCAGTACATCATCGATCAACGGGCGCGAGGCGTGGGCCAGGTCCACCAGCATGGATTTTTCTTCCAGGCGCGCGATGACCTGGCGCCCCAGCGGCGTCAGCCCGCCTTTTGCCAGGCCGTGGGCCGAGCCGCCGACTTCGTTGTCGAAGAAGTGGGTCAGGCCGGCGATACGAAAGCCCGCATCAAACAGCGTATCTACATTCTCCAGCTGGTTCTCGATGGGCTGCAGGCCCTCGGTGGCGAGCAGGCCCGCGACGCGGCGCGGATCTTTTTTCCAGGCTTCGACGAAATGCGTCAGGTCGGCGCGGGTGCGGATCAGCACCAGGCGCCCATTGCTGCCGGCGCTGGCGTCCTTGAGTTTCTGCGCCTGGTACAGCGCGCGTTGTAGCAGGCTACCCCAGGTTTCCCGTGGCCAGCGCTGGGCCATGGCCAGCAGGGTGATGTTGTCACTGTCGGCGGCGTTGCTCTGCATGTTCAGTCCACGTGGCGTCTTGGTCACGGTGGAGAACACCTGCAGGGCGAGGCGCCCTTCGAGCATGCGCGGCAGATCGGAGTGACCGTAGTCGTAGCGTTTGAGCAGGTCGCGCTCCCAGAGCAGGGCGTCGTCATGCAGGTCGGCGATGAACAGTCCCTGATGCAGCTTCTGCGCGCTGGGGCTGGCCGCATAGGGGGGTGGGCTGGCCACGCTGTTCATCTGTGCGTCGATGACTCGGGGCAGGCCCAGCACGGCGAGAGCAGAGAGGGGAACCAGCAGGACCAGGGCGATCAGCAGTTTTCGCATAAAGGGTGGCCATCCAGGCTTGTCGTTATGCTCGGCACTGTAGCAAGGGTAGGGGCGGCGGTGCGCGGCAGCTCTGTGGGAGGCGCTTCAGCGGCGATTCGGTCGCGGCTAAAGCCCCTCCCACAATGCCTAGCGCAGCAATGTCGCAAATTATCAGCCGCAGAGGCAGTTACGCCCCTGTTGCTTGGCCTGATAGAGCGCAGCATCAGCGCGCGCGATCATGCCTTGCAGGCTGTCCTGATGCTGCATCTGCGCCAGCCCGATGGAAATCGTCACGCCTGGCTGAGCGCCGACTGGCGAGTAGAAGGAGGTGATCCGCTCCAGGCTGATACGCAGGCGCTCGCCGATACTACGGGCTTCGGCGGCGGTGATCTCCGGCAGGAGGATGACGAACTCCTCGCCACCGTAACGTATCAGGCTGTCCTTGGCTCGCAACTGGCTGCTCAGGGTATTGGCCACCAGGCACAAGGCGTAATCGCCAGCCAGATGACCATGCTGGTCGTTGTAGGCCTTGAAGTGGTCGACATCGAGCATCAGCAGGGAGATGGGCGCGTCGTTGAACGCGCAGCGGGTGCTTTCGCGCTCGAATACGTGTTCCAGCCAGCGCCGGTTGAAGCAGCCGGTCAGGGTGTCGACATTGGCGTTTTGCTCACTGTCGAGAATCTGCCGATTACCCTGGCGCACGCGATCGCAGAGCAGCTCCAGCAGGTTCTGCATCATCTGCGGGGATTGCTGGAATAACGCCACTAGGGACTCTCGGTGCAGGCGCAGGACGATGGAAGGTCGCTCGGCCACGACGTAGGCAGAGGGATGTTCGTTATCGATGAAGCTGATTTCACCGGCGCAGTCGCCGACTTCGAGGGTACTCACGGCCTGGTTGTCCAGTGAACCCAGGTAGACGCGTAGCCGGCCCTCGATCAGCAGATAGAGGTGCTGGTTGCGATTGAAGGGGGAGAGCAGCACCTCGCCGGCTTCCAGCTCGCAGGCGCGAAATTCTTGTAGCAACTGGTCCAGGCTGCTGGTGGCGACATTATTAAATAGTCGCAACTGTTGAACTTGCTGCAGGTCTGCCTGCCAGTGCGCCGCTTTCATCGTGATCTCGTCGGGCCCGGCCGGAAGAATAGGCCTGAGGGCACCACCAACGCTCCCTGTCGTGTCTACCAATAGCGTTTGACATTATTACCGTGCTTCAGGCGTGGCAATGATTGCCTGAAGCTCGGCCGACCAGTGGTTGCACGAAAGTGCGAAGTTGTTAACTGGCGCGCGTCCTGGCGCGCTCTGGATTATGCAGCGAAGTGGATGCGATGGCCCACCGCGTAGCCGGATAGACGCTCGGCAATGCTGACAGCCAATGCCTGATCCTGGTTGGGCAGGTGGATATGGGCCAGTTGGCCGGCCTTGTCATCGCTCAGCACTTCGACCCGAACTGCTGGATGCAGCTCGGCGATAGCCGCCTGGTAAACCCGGGCGATGGCGTCGAAGCGCAGTGCGGGTTTGAACGTCTTGCCTACTGCAGTCAGCGGGATGGCATCGATGATCCAGGCGTCCTTGGGAATCGCGGCACGCTCGGGGATGTGCGCAGCCGCATGCGCCAGCAGCTCGGCTTCACTGGCCTCGCTACCTGGTTTCAGTTGTACGTAGACCACTGGCAACTCGCCGGCTTTTTCATCGGGTTTGCCGACCGCTGCAGCCATGGCCACGGCCGGGTGTTTGTGCAGGGCTTCCTCGATCATCTGCGGGTCGATGTTGTGACCGCCACGAATGATCAGATCCTTGCTGCGCCCGGTCAGCCAGATATAGCCGTCAGCATCGACGCGACCGAGGTCGCCGGTGTTGAACCAGTCCCCATCGACCCAGATGCCGGCGTTCTTGCTCGTCTGCAGGTAGCCCTGGAATACCGTGGCACCGCGGATGCACAGGTTACCGATCTCATCCTGCACAGCATCGCGTACATAGCGCCCCTGCTCGTCGAGCACCTTGATGCGCACTTCGCAGTACGGCATGGGCAGGCCGATCGAGCCCGGGCGGCGTTCGCCGGCCGGCGGGTTGGCGCAACTGCCGCAGGTGCCCTCGGTCAGGCCATAGCCTTCGAGCAGGGTCAGGCCGGTCTTGGCCTCGAACTGGCGGATCAGCTCCACCGGCATCGGTGCGGCGCCGCACAGGGCGTATTTAAGCGAGGACAGGTCATGACCCTCGCTGGGAATCTGCAGCAAGCCGGCATAGATGGTCGGAACACCGCTGAAGAAACTGACCTTGTGGCGTTCGATCACCTTCCAGAAGTTGCTGATCAGGGTGGTGTTGCGATAGCCCTGCGGGGTTGCCAGCAGCACTTCCGCGCCGCCGATGAAGGCCGTCAGGCCGGTCACGATCACGCCGTTGACGTGAAACAGCGGCAGGCCACACAGGGTCACGTCGCCGGGGCCGAAACGGGTGATCAGGTTCATGCAGTAAGCCATGGCCACTTCATTACCGTGGCTGTGCGGTGCCAGCTTCGGGGTGCCGGTCGTGCCGCCGGTATGGAAATAGCTGGCGATGTCGTCTGCCGTGATCACCCGGCCACTTTCCAGGTGATCGGCCGGGCATGCGGCGATGGTTGCATCGAAATCCAGTACGCCATCGGGCAGCGGGCCGCGCTGAGCTTTCAGCGCGCTGCGTTGCGGCTCTGGCAGCAGGTTGGCCATGTCGACACAGAGAATTGCCTTCAGCTCGGGTAACTGATCACGCAGCGAGTTGACCTTGTCCCACAACTCGGTGCCAGGGAAGGGTGCCAGGGTCACCAGTAATTCGGAGTTGGAAGCGTGGATCAGCTCAGCGATGTGTTCGGGCTCGAGCAGGGGGTTGATCGCATTGACGATGCCGGCCGCTTCGCCGCCCCAGAGGGTGAAGTGGGTCTGCGGCAGGTTGGGCAACAGGAACGATACCGCTTTGCCCGGCCGCAGGCCCAGGCGGTGAAATGCGTTGGCTGTTTGGGTGATCTTGCCCAGCAATTCGGCGTAGCTCAGGCGCAGCGGTGTTTCTTCCGCCGTGCCCTGGAGGATGAACGACAGCGCCGGCGCATCAGGGCTGGTCTGTGCCGTACGACGGATCAGTTCGAGGATGCTGCTGGGTAGATCGCGCTCGCTCAACGGCGTGCGCTCGATCTGCTCGATATCCTGCAATGTGCGAATAAGGGGCGCTGTGCTCATTTATCGTGCGTCTCTCGGGATCGATCAGTCGGCCAATAATTGGCCTAACCATTTGGCGATATCGCGAATTTCCTCCGGCACCACTTCATGGCTCATCGGATAGTCGCCCCATTGCGCCGGCACCCCGCAGGCATGCAGGCGGTCGTACGCGGCACGGCCCATGTCGGGTGTCACCACGTCGTCGAATCTGCCATGCAAACAAAGCACCGGCAGTTGTCTTTTTGTATCTGCCAACTGCATGTCATCGCTGAATGTGGGGGCGTAGGTCGACAGCGCCAGGACTCCGCCAAGGGGCTGTGGATAACGCAGGAAGGCGGTGTGCAGCACCACGGCGCCGCCCTGGGAAAAGCCCGCCAGGACAATGCGTTCAGCGGCGATGCCCTCTGCACGCTCGGCCTCGATCAGGGTGATCACCTGGTCGGCAGACGCTTCCAGTTGTGCCTGGTCGATAGCCCTTGCCGGAGTCATGGCGAGGATGTCGTACCAGCTCGGCATGCTCCAGCCGCCATTGATGGTCACCGGACGGGTAGGTGCCTGCGGCAGGATGAAGCGTGTTGTGGGCAGGTGCTCCTGCAGCATCTCGGCGACCGGCAGGAAATCGTAACGGTCGGCCCCCAGCCCGTGCAGCCAGATCACGCTGGCGCTGGCGGTGTGTGGGGGCTGCAAAATCATGGGTGCGGTCATTGGTAGCTCCAGTGTGGTGCGCGCGCCTCAATTTGGGGCGATAGCTGATTCAGGGTCTGGCGCATCAGTGAACAAGTTGTCGCAAGGGTGAATCTTTTGCTCTTGACCCTCTCTTATCCGGCCTTTTGCCATGTGCTGGTACGGCCCTTGCTATAACTCATTCGAACTGACGAAGCGGTGTAACAACGGTAACACTGTGCCATTGCGCATCGCTCAACAGGCAGGAATCTGCTGTGTGGGGTTCCTAATAGACCGTCGGGGCGATCAGTCGCCCAGGCGGATGACGATCCGTCTCAGGCCCATTCAACCAATGGGCAGGGCGGGAGCAGTTGGCCAGCAGAGGGTAATGCCGACTAGACTCCAGCCTGACGTTCGAACTTCTCGTCGATACCGTTGCTGCCAACGGAGCGCGCGCCTCACAAGGGCGGGGAAGGCGGACGGAGACTCCAACACAACAAGAGCAACTGGAGGTTTTTGATGAAGATGGTGAAATCCACCCTGGCTGTACTGACCACCGCAGCTGTGCTCGGTGTCAGTGGCTTTGCTCAGGCAGGCGCCACCCTGGATGCAGTGCAGAAGAAAGGCTTCGTGCAGTGCGGTATCAGCGACGGTCTGCCGGGCTTCTCCTATGCCGATGAAAAAGGCAATTTCCTGGGCCTGGACGTCGATATCTGCCGCGCGGTTGCCGCTGCGGTTTTCGGTGACGCGACCAAGGTCAAGTATAGTCCGCTGACCGCCAAGGAGCGCTTCACCGCGCTGCAGTCCGGCGAAGTCGACATCCTGTCGCGCAACACCACCTGGACCAGCTCGCGTGACGCGGCCCTGGGTCTGAACTTCACCGGCGTGACCTACTATGACGGTCAGGGCTTTCTGGTGAACAAGAAGCTGGGGGTTTCCAGCGCCAAGGAACTGGATGGCGCTACCGTCTGCATCCAGGCCGGTACCACCACCGAGCTGAACCTCTCCGACTACTTCCGTGCCAACGGCCTGAAGTACACCCCCATCACTTACGATACCTCCGACGAGAGCGCCAAGTCGGTCGAGGCTGGCCGTTGCGACGTACTGACCTCCGACCAGTCGCAGCTGTACGCACAGCGCATCAAGCTGGCCAACCCGGACGACTACGTGGTGCTGCCGGAAGTCATCTCCAAGGAGCCGCTCGGCCCGTCCGTTCGCCAGGGTGACGAAGAGTGGTTCGACATCGTGCGTTGGACCCTGTTCGCCATGCTCAACGCCGAGGAGCTGGGCGTGACGTCGGCCAACGTGGAAGAAACCGCGAAAACCACCAAAAACCCGGACGTAGCCCGTCTGCTGGGTACGGAAGGTGAGTTCGGCAAGGATCTCAAACTGCCGAAAGACTGGGCTGTGCAGATCGTCAAGCAGGTTGGTAACTACGGCGAGTCGTTCGACCGCAACGTCGGTGCCGGCAGCGAGCTGAAGATCGAGCGTGGTCTCAACGCCCTGTGGAACAAGGGTGGTCTGCAGTACGCACCGCCAGTGCGCTGACCGTCCACAGCGGCAGACCTTGGGTCTGCCGCTGTCGTTTCCACGTCAGGAACGTTCGCAAAGAGCCTTCAAATCCATGACCCTGCAGCATCTGTGCTCGCGCCAGTGCGGGGGTGATGCCGAGGGGCTTCTTCGGCGTTCCCAGAGTGAAGTCCGTACCCGCGCTGGCGCGGGTACGCGGCCTCCATGAGGGTTGTTATGCAAACGACTGCCAATGTTCCGCGCCCAAAAGGATCACTGCTGACCGATCCGCAGGTGCGCGCCTGGGCTTTCCAGATCATTGCCGTTGCCGCTGTGGTGGCGCTCGGCTGGTTTCTCTTCCAGAACACCCAGGCCAACCTGGAGAAGCGCGGAATCATTTCCGGCTTCGCGTTCCTCAATAACAGTGCCGGGTTCGGTATCGCTCAGCACCTGATCAGCTACACGGAAAGCAACAGCTACGGCCGGGTCTTTCTGATTGGCTTGCTCAATACGTTGCTGGTGTCGTTCATCGGCATCGTGCTGGCTTCGATCCTCGGCTTTCTGCTGGGGGTGGCGCGTCTGTCACCCAACTGGCTGATCAGCAAGCTGGCCACCGTTTATATCGAGATCTTCCGCAACATTCCGCCGTTGCTGCAGATCCTGTTCTGGTATTTCGCGGTCTTTCTCGCGCTTCCTGGGCCTCGGCAAAGCCTCGAAATCGGGGATACCTTCTTCCTTAACAGTCGCGGTCTGTACATGCCGTCGCCAGGCCCTTCGGAGAGTTTTGGCCTGTTCGCCGTGGTGCTGCTGGCCACCATCGTCGGCATCATCGCCCTCGGGCGTTGGGCCAGGAAGCGCCGTGAGGCCACCGGCCAGATCTTCCCGCTGCTGTGGACATCGCTGGCACTGATCGTAGTCATTCCCGGTCTGGCCGTACTGATCGGGGGTAACCCGCTGGTATGGAGCGTGCCGGAACTGACCGGTTTCAACTTCCGTGGCGGCTGGGTGATGATTCCCGAGCTGATGGCCCTGACGCTGGCGCTGACTATCTACACCGCCGCCTTCATTGCCGAGAACGTGCGCTCGGGCATCATGGCCGTCAGCCATGGGCAGACCGAAGCCTCGCGCTCGCTTGGATTACGCCCGGGCATCACCCTGCGCCTGGTGATCATTCCGCAGGCCCTGCGCGTGATCATTCCGCCACTGACCAGCCAATACCTCAACCTGGCGAAGAACTCTTCGCTGGCTGCCGGTATCGGTTATCCGGACATGGTGTCACTGTTTGCTGGCACCGTACTCAACCAGACCGGCCAGGCCATCGAGGTGATCGCCATTACCATGAGCGTGTATCTGGCGATCAGCATCAGCATTTCCCTGCTGATGAACTGGTACAACAAGCGCATTGCGCTGATCGAGCGGTAAGGAGCAGCCATGCAGACTCATACCTTCAAACCGGATCTGCCACCGCCGCGCATGAGTGTCGGCCCGGTGGCTTGGCTCAAGGCCAACCTGTTCTCCAACTGGTTCAACACCCTGCTGACTTTGTTGGCGGCTTACCTGATCTGGCTGATCGTGCCGCCGCTGTTGCAGTGGGCGTTCATCGATGCCAATTGGGTCGGTACGACCCGTGCCGACTGCACCCAGTCAGGCGCCTGCTGGGTGTTCATTCAGCAGCGTTTCGGCCAGTTCATGTATGGCTTCTATCCCAGTGAGTTGCGCTGGCGTGTTGATGCCACCCTGTGGCTGGCCATCATCGGTGCCGCACCTTTGTTCCTGCCACAGATGCCACGCAAGGCTTTCTACGGATTGGCGCTGCTGGTGATTTATCCGGTCATCGCCTGGTGCCTGCTGCACGGCGGTGTATTCGGCCTGAGCGTGGTGTCCACCAGTCAGTGGGGCGGCCTGATGCTGACCCTAGTGATCGCCTATGTGGGCATCACCGGTGCTTTGCCGCTGGGCATCCTGCTGGCATTGGGGCGGCGCTCCAACCTGCCGGCGATCAAGGTCATCTGCGTCACCTTCATCGAGTTCTGGCGCGGTGTGCCGTTGATAACTGTGTTGTTCATGTCTTCGGTGATGCTGCCGCTGTTCCTGCCTGAAGGCATGCACTTCGACAAGCTGATGCGCGCGCTGATCGGGGTAATCCTGTTCCAGTCCGCCTACATTGCCGAGGTGGTACGTGGTGGCTTGCAGGCCATCCCCAAGGGGCAGTACGAAGCCGCTGCCGCCATGGGCCTGGGTTACTGGCGCATGATGGGCCTGGTGATCCTGCCGCAGGCGCTCAAGCTGGTCATCCCAGGCATCGTCAACACCTTCATTTCACTGTTCAAGGACACCAGCCTGGTAATCATCATCGGTCTGTTCGACCTGCTCAACAGCATCAAGCAGGCGACCACCGACCCGGCCTGGCTGGGCATGGCCACAGAAGGCTACGTGTTCGCGGCGCTGATTTTCTGGATTTTCTGTTTTGGTATGTCCCGCTACTCCATGCACCTGGAGCGCAAGCTGGACACCGGCCACAAGCGTTAGGGGCTGATCGGTATTTGTTGTGCGTCGGCCAGGTAACGATCAATGTGCCTGGCCCCGGCTCGAAATCCTGAATCAGCCCCTCGAGAGGAGTGAATTATGAGTGAAGCAATCAAGCAATCCAGCGCCGAGCCGATGATCCTGCTGCAGGGCGTGAACAAGTGGTACGGCCAGTTCCATGTGCTCAAGGACATCAACCTCAGCGTGCAGCAGGGCGAGCGTATCGTCCTCTGTGGGCCGTCCGGTTCGGGCAAGTCCACCACCATCCGTTGCATCAACCGCCTGGAGGAGCACCAGCAGGGGCGCATCGTGGTCGATGGCACCGAGCTGACCAGTGACCTCAAGCACATCGAGGCGATTCGCCGCGAAGTGGGCATGGTATTCCAGCACTTCAACCTGTTCCCGCATCTGACCGTGCTGCAGAACTGCACCCTGGCGCCGATGTGGGTGCGCAAGATGCCCAAGCGTCAGGCCGAGGAAATCGCCATGCATTTCCTCGAGCGCGTGCGTATCCCGGAGCAGGCCAACAAGTACCCGGGGCAGTTGTCCGGTGGTCAGCAGCAGCGCGTGGCGATTGCCCGGGCGCTGTGCATGAAGCCGAAGATCATGCTGTTCGACGAGCCGACCTCGGCCCTCGACCCGGAGATGGTGAAAGAGGTGCTCGACACCATGATCGGCCTGGCCGAAGACGGCATGACCATGCTCTGCGTAACCCACGAGATGGGCTTTGCCCGTACGGTGGCCAACCGGGTGATCTTCATGGACAAGGGCGAAATCGTCGAGCAGGCCGAGCCCAATGCCTTCTTCACCAACCCGCAGAACGAGCGCACCAAGCTGTTCCTTAGCCAGATCCTGCACTGAGTCGGCGTGGCGTTGTGAATCAGGGAGCCTTCGGGCTCCCTTTTTTGTGGCCGAGGCCACTCGATCAGGCGGCCATGCCTCCAATCTGTAGACGCGCTGCCTCGCCGCGATCCGAGAAGGCAATGGTAGGCAACGTTTCGTCCCGAGGCGGGGCCCATAAGGAAAGCGGCTGCGATTGGCCTCAGATCAGGGCGCCTTGGGTACCTGGTGGCGTCGCATGCGCTTGCGAAAGGCGCCGGGCGTTTCCCCACACAGCTGTTTGAAGCGCTTGGCGAAGGTGGCGCGGTCGGCGAACCCGACCTGGCTGGCGATCTGCTCCAGCGAACTGCCTGAATCAGCCAGTGCCTGTTGCGCCAGGCTGATACGCAGACGCTGCAGGTAGTCGCCCGGAGTCAGCCCGGTGGCCTGCTTGAAGCGGCGTAGCAGGGTGCGTGCCGAGCAATGGGCGTGTTGCGCCAATCGGTTGAGATCGATCGCTTCTCCATGGTGTGCGTGCAGCCAGGTCAGCAGCGGCGTCAGTGACGTGTCTTCGCTGCTGGGCAGTAGTGGTGCAAATCGGCTCTGCGTGCCGCGCTGGCGCTCGATCACCATGGCATTGGCGACCTGCTGCGCCAACCATTCACCGGCATGTCGGGCGATCAGGTGCAGGCACAGGTCGAGGCCGGCCTGGGCGCCGCCAGAGCAGAACAGCGGGCCATCTTCAGTCAGCAGCAGATCGCTGCGCAGGTTCACGCGGGGAAAGTGCCGGGCGAAGGTATCGGCCAGCGCCCAGTGAGTGGTGGCCTGGCGCCCATCGAGCAGGCCGGCAGCAGCGAGCAGAAAGGCGCTGCTGCATAAGCTCGCTACCTGTTGGTGATCGCGCTGGGCCAGCCAGGGCAGGAGCTTGGCATTGCTCTCCAGGGTGCGGCTGACGGCGCTGCCGGTAGCCGGAATGATCAACAGATCGGCCCGCTCGGCGAGCGTCAGGTCGCCGTCGACCTGAATCTGGGCGAATTCCAGTTGTGCCGGTTGGCCATCCAGGCTGAAGCGCTGCAGTTGAAAGCGTGATGTGCCGGCCAGGCGATTGGCCAGACTGAAGGCGTCCTGCGCCATGCTCAGGCTGGAGCAGACGGTTTGCGGGCAGACGTACAGGGCAACGCGCAGCATGAAAACGGCTCTTGAATATAGTTTGGCGATTATTGACATAAAGTTGTCTTTATCGCCAATCGCCATGCTGTCAGCCTGCGACCAGACTAGGCTGCATTCACCACCGAGCGGCAAGTGCCGTCATGCGCATCACGCTATCGCCCACTGTCCCTATTATTCGCAGGAGCGCCCCATGATCCACCCCAATGCCGAACTCCTTCAGCGTTTCTATGGTGCTTTCCAGACGCTCGACGCCGAAAGCATGGCGGCCTGCTACGCCGCGGATGTGCGCTTCTCCGACCCGGTATTCAAAGACCTGAAGGGCGCTGAGGCGGGCGACATGTGGCGCATGTTGTGCAGCCGTGCTGAAGACTTTTCGCTGACCTTCGACTCGGTGCACGCTGATGAGCATGCCGGCAGCGCACGCTGGGTCGCTACCTACCGTTTCAGCGCTACCGGCCGTCAGGTGGTCAATCACATCCAGGCGCGCTTCGTGTTTCGCGACGGGTTGATCGTCGAGCATCGTGATCATTTTGATCTGTGGCGCTGGGCGCGCCAGGCATTGGGTGGCAAAGGGCTGCTACTGGGCTGGGCGCCCCCGGTTCAGGCTGCCATTCGGCGACAGGCGGCGCGTGGTCTGGCGCAATTCCGTGCTTCGCGCTAAGGCAGATGAAGGAACGCAGTGGTAGGCTAGTCGGTCTTAGCCTTCAATAACGAAGTGCGCACATGGGGTGCCGCACCTCCACTGCCAATCGAGAGCTGCCGTGACCGAACTGATCGTTGCCGTAAAACAGGCCAAAGCCTGGGGAGTTCATGCCGTTACCGCCAGCGGTGTGATCCTCGCACTGCTGGCGCTACTGGCTGTACTCGACGGCCAACCCAAGCAGTGCCTGCTGTGGCTCGGCCTGGCGTTGCTGGTTGATGGTCTGGACGGTTCGCTGGCGCGCCGTTACGACGTCAAGGGCGTGCTGCCACATTTCGACGGTTCGACCCTTGATCTGGTGATCGACTACCTCACCTACGTATTCATTCCGGCGATCTTCCTCTACCGCTTCATCCCGCTGCCCGAGTACACCGCCTTGTTCGCCGTGGGGCTGATTCTGGTGTCTTCACTGTTCTGCTTCTGCAATCTGAACATGAAGAGCAAGGACAACTACTTCGTTGGTTTCCCGGCTGCCTGGAATGTGGTGGTGCTGTATTTCTACATCCTCGACGTTCATCCCTGGATCACCCTGGGCATGATCGTCCTGCTGGCCGGTCTGACCCTGACCAAAATGAAGTTCCTGCATCCCTTCCGCGTGCGCCAGTTCATGCCGTTGAACATCCTGGTGACCTTCGTCTGGATGCTCTCCAGTGCGCTGCTGATTCTGCAGTATCCCGTCAGCCAGCCCTGGTTACTGGCACTGTGGTGGCTGGCTTCTGCGTACTTCGTCGGTATGTGCCTGTGGCGTTCGGCGCGTGAGTGGTTCCCGGCGCACGGATGACGGCTGCAGTCGAAAAGCCCTGGTTCGTCTATCTGGTGCGCGCTGCCAATGGCGCGCTGTACTGCGGCATCAGCGATGATCCGCAACGC
The DNA here is from genome assembly GCA_964543555.1 of uncultured Pseudomonas sp. GTDB lineage: Bacteria > Pseudomonadota > Gammaproteobacteria > Pseudomonadales > Pseudomonadaceae > Aquipseudomonas. The sequence goes on along the minus strand of CAZIZA010000035.1, from coordinate 5,180 downwards.
CGTTTTGCCCAGCACCAGAGCGGCAAGGGCGCGCGTTTCTTCCACACCAGCCCGGCGCTGGCGCTGGTTTATGTCGAAGCCTGCGCCGGCAAGGGCGATGCGTTGCGTCGTGAGCGCGCGATCAAGCGCCTGAGCAAGGCAGCCAAGGAAGCGCTCATTCTGGCCGTTGATGGTCTGGCATCAGCCTGAGGCGGTGTGCGTCTGCTGTGGTCGCGGTTAAGCTGGGCGCTCTGAACTTGCCCTGGAGTGCGCCATGCACGAGCTGATCCTTCACCATTACCCGACCTCGCCATTTGCCGAGAAGGCCCGCCTGCTGCTGGGCTTCAAGCAACTGTCCTGGCGCTCGGTGATGATCCCGCCGGTAATGCCCAAGCCTGATCTCACGGCCCTGACCGGCGGTTACCGCAAAACGCCGGTGTTGCAGGTCGGTGCCGATATCTACTGCGACACGGCGTTGATTGCCCGCCGCCTGGAGGCCGAGAAGGCGACTCCGGCGCTGTACCCCGAAACGCAGGCGTTCAATGTCGCCACCTTCGCCCAGTGGGCCGACTCGGTGGTGTTCCAGCATGCGGTTTCGCTGGTCTTCGCCCCCGAGTCCATGGCGGTGCGTTTCGCCAAGGTGCCGCCGGAATTCGCCAAGGCGTTCGCAGCGGATCGTGCCGCGCTGTTCTCCGGCGGCACGGCCAGCCGCCTGCCGCTGGAGCAGGCGCGTCATCAATGGCCGGTAATTATGGGCCGTCTGCAGCAGCAACTGCGCAGCGGCGGCGATTTCCTTTTCGGTGAGGCGAGTATCGCCGACATTGCCCTGGCGCACCCGCTGTGGTTCCTGCGTGGCACCCCGGTGACCGCGCCGCTGGTGGATGATTACCCGGAAGTCGCGGCCTGGCTGGCGCGGGTGTTGGACTTCGGTCATGGCTCACTGAGTGAGATGAGCAGCGAGCAGGCCATCGCCGTGGCGCGCGAAGCGACGCCGGCAGCCCTGCCAGACGAAGGCTTCGTCGATCCCAACGGCTTCCAGCCTGGCCAGGCAGTACGCATCGCAGCGGTGGACTACGGGGTCGATCCGGTGGAGGGTGAGTTGCTGTTCGCCGGGCGCGAGGAGTTGATCCTGCGCCGTGAAGACGCGCGTGCCGGCACCGTGCATGTGCACTTCCCGCGCCTGGGCTTTCGTATCGAGGCGTGTTGATCGGTCGTAAAGATCGCGGCTAAAGCCCCTCCTACAAAAGCCGCTTCCACATCGCCCGTCTCACAGATGAATGATCTGTGGGAGGGGCTTTAGCCGCGACAGAGGTTAGGGCGGCGGATGAAGCGTCGCCCATCCTGCGGCAGCTTCAACGCTTGTCCGGCAGCAGAAAGTTGCCCGGCCCAGCATTGTCCAGCGTCGGTACTTCGGCTTCGTCCTTGAGATCGACGCCCGAGAGCTGGCGGCGGCAGGCCTCGCGCATCAGGTACATCAGACGGAAGGTGGCCATGCCGTAGCTCAGACCCTCCAGGCGCACGTTGGAGATGCAGTTGCGGTAGGCGTCGTTGAGGCCGACCCGTGGCGCGTAGGTGAAGTACAGGCCGAGACTGTCCGGTGAACTCAGCCCGGGGCGTTCGCCGATCAGGATCACCGTCATCTTTGCCCCCAGGCGTTCACCCACCTCGTCGGCCACGGCGACCCGCCCCTGCTCGACGATGGCGATGGGCGCCAGTGACCATCCTTCCTCCAGCACCTGTTCCAGCAAACGGTCGAGAAAGGGCAGGCTGTGCTTCTGCACCGCCAGCGACGACAGGCCGTCGGCAATGACGATGGCCAGGTCATAGCCCTGGCCGTGTTCGGCGGCGTATTCATCGAGCAGCCGTGCGGCATCTTCGTGCAAACGCCGGCCCAGGTCCGGGCGCTGCAGGTAGGTGTGGCGGTCAGCCGCTGCGCTGTGTAACAACAGCGTGTGCAACTGACGGTCATGCAGCGCTTCGCGCAGCGCAGTGTGGTCGAACGGCAAATGCACGGCATCACGCGCCTGCGCGTGGGCAAACTGGAAATCCAGTTGTGCCGCGGTCGGCAGGCTGGTACCGGCGCGGCCCAGCGCGATGCGTGCGGGCGTCAGTTGACGCAGGTGCTGCCAGGGGTTGGCGGTGGCAGGGGATTTTTCGCTCATGACGACCTCGACTGATCAGGACAACTGCGCCAACGCCTGGCGAAATGCCGGGGGCAGTTCATCGCCCATGCGCAGTTGTCCGCCCTGTTGCTGGAAGATGCCCATACGCGCCAGCCAGGCCTCGAACTCCGGCGCGGCATGCAGGCCGAGCACCTTGCGCGCATACAGCGCGTCGTGGAACGAGGTGGTCTGGTAGTTGAGCATCACGTCATCCGAGCCTGGGATGCCCATGATGAAGTTGATGCCGGCGGTGCCAAGCAGGGTCAGCAGGGTATCCATATCGTCCTGATCGGCCTCGGCGTGGTTGGTGTAGCAGATGTCACAGCCCATCGGCACACCGAGCAGCTTGCCGCAGAAATGGTCTTCCAGCCCGGCGCGGATGATCTGCTTGCCGTTGTACAGGTATTCCGGGCCGATGAAGCCGACCACGGTGTTGACCAGGAACGGGTTGAAGTGGCGAGCCACGGCGTAGGCGCGGGTTTCGCAGGTCTGCTGGTCGACGCCATGGTTGGCGTTGGCTGACAGCGCGCTGCCCTGACCGGTCTCGAAATACATCAGGTTGTTGCCCAGGGTGCCGCGTTTCAGGCTCAGGCCGGCCTCGTAGCCCTCCTGCAGCACCTTCAGGGTCACGCCGAAACTGGCGTTGGCCGCCTCGGTGCCGGCAATCGACTGGAATACCAGATCCAGCGGCGCACCGCGCTCGATGGCGGCGATGGAGCTGGTGACGTGAGTGAGCACGCAGGACTGGGTGGGAATCTCGTAGCGCTGGATGACCGCATCGAGCATCTCCAGCAGGGTGCACACTGCGCTCATGCTGTCGGTGGCCGGGTTGATGCCGATCATGGCATCGCCATTGCCGTAGAGCAGGCCGTCGACCACGCTGGCGGCGATGCCTGCCGGGTCGTCGGTCGGGTGATTGGGCTGCAGGCGGGTGGACATGCGCCCGCGCAGCCCCTGGGTGTTGCGAAAGCGAGTGACCACGCGGGTCTTTTGCGCCACCAGCACCAAGTCCTGAATACGCATGATCTTCGACACCGCTGCGACCATTTCCGGCGTCAGGCCTGGAGCCAATGCCTTGAGGCTGGTTTCGTCGGCGGCGTCGCTGAGCAGCCAGTCGCGAAACCCGCCCACCGTCAGGTGGCTGACCGGGCCGAAGGCCTGGGCGTCGTGAGTGTCGATGATCAGGCGGGTGACTTCGTCGCTCTCGTAGGGGATCAGCGCCTCCTGCAAAAAGTGCCTGAGCGGCACCTCGGCCAGGGCCATCTGCGCGGCGGCGCGCTCGGCATCGCTGCTGGCGGCCACCCCGGCCAGGTAGTCGCCGGAGCGTGCCGGCGTGGCCTTGGCCATCAGCTCGCGCAGGCTGTCGAAGCGCCAGGTCATGCTGCCGATAATATGGGTGAAGCTAGCCATATCAATCCTCCAGTTGCGGCCATCCGGGGATGGCCGCTTGGGTCTTCAGCGCAGGGAGCGTTCGGCGGCCTGGATCGCGGCGAACTCTTCCTCCGGTGTGCCGGACACCAGATGGTGGCGGCTGTACAAGGCGAAATAGGCGATGAACAGAGCGTAGATGACCGCTGCACCGATCACGACCCGTGGGTCGACCAGGAAACCGGCGACCAGTGCCACCGCTGCCAGCACCAGGGCCACCGAGGAGGTCAGCACACCACCTGGGGTGCGGTACGGACGCGGCATGTCCGGGCGGCGGATGCGCAGGGTCACGTGGGCGGCCATCATCAGCACATAGGAAATGGTCGCACCGAATACCGCCACCAGAATCAGCAGGTCGCCCTGACCGCTCAGCGACAGTCCAAAGCCGATGATGCCCGGTACGATCAGAGCCAGTACCGGCGCCTTGTTGCGATTGGTCAGCGACAGGCTGCGCGGCAGATAGCCGGCGCGCGACAGGGCGAAAATCTGCCGCGAGTAGGCGTAGATGATCGAGAAGAAGCTGGCGATCAGCCCGGCCAGGCCGACCAGGTTGACGAACTGGCTCATCCAGGTGGAACCGCCGTATACCTTGTCCAGTGCCTCGACCAGCGGGTTGCCCGAGGCCATCAGCGCCTGCGCACCGGCGCCACCAGGGCCGACCAGCAGGATCAGTCCGGCGAAAGCCAGCAGCACCAACATGGCGCCGATCAGGCCGCGCGGCAGGTCACGCTTGGGATTCTTGGTTTCTTCAGCGGCCAGCGGCACACCCTCGACCGCGAGGAAGAACCAGATGGCGTAGGGCAGGGCAGCCCAGATGCCGAGGTAGCCGAACGGCAGGAAGGCGCTGGCGCCGGCCGCTTCGGTGGCGGGAATGTCGAACAGGTTGGCTACGTTGAAGTGCGGCACCATGGCGACGATGAATACGCCCAGGGCGATGGCCGCCACGGCGGTGATGACGAACATCAGCTTCAGCGCCTCGCCGGCACCGAGGATGTGGATGCTGATGAACACCACGTAGAAGATCAGGTAGATGACCCAGCCGCCGATGCCGAACAGCGACTCACAGTAGGCGCCGATGAAGCAGGCGATGGCGGCCGGGGCGATGGCGTACTCGATGAGGATCGCCGTACCGGTGAGAAAGCCGCCCCAGGGGCCGAAGGCCGTGCGGGTGAAGCCGTAGCCGCCGCCAGCGGTGGGGATCATCGAGGACAACTCGGCCAGCGAGAAGCACATGCACATGTACATGGTGGCCATCAGCAGGGTGGCGATGAACATACCACCCCAGCCGCCCTGGGCCAGGCCGAAGTTCCAGCCGGCGAAGTCACCGGAAATCACGTAAGCCACGCCGAGGCCGATCAGCAGGATCCAGCCGGCGGCGCCTTGTTTCAACTGGCGGTTGGCGAAGTACTCGGCGCTCACCGTTTCCGTTTCCACGCCGCCTGCGGAGGCGTGCGTGGCGAGGGTTTCTTTGCTCATGGGGAAAGCTCCTTGACACCTCACAGCCTGGCCGCGAGGTGCTGTTGTCGGGGGGAATGGCAGATCAAAAGAAGCCCAGCGGATTGATGTCGTAGCTGACCAGCAGGTTCTTGGTCTGCTGGTAGTGGTCGAGCA
>CAZIZA010000034.1:0-19969 GCA_964543555.1 uncultured Pseudomonas sp. | reverse complement strand
TCTGGCGTGTTCGGGGTGGATGCTTCGCTCACGTATCCGTCCTTTTAGAGGGCGGCAGCCGGAAACTGCTCCAAGGCTGCCTGCAAGGCCGCGGCACTGGCGCCGCGACAGTCCACAACGATCTGGGCACCCGCAGCGCGGGCCTGTTCGGCGACGCGCGGACTGGGCACGAATAAGGGTAGCCGAGCCAATGCCGGCCAGTCATCGGCGGCGAGCTGCAGCAGATGTTCGAAACCCTGCCCACTGCTGACAACCAGGCCGTTCAGGTGTTCCGCGCGAACGCAACGGCTCAGCTCACCTGACGCGTATCTTGGCAACACACGGCGATACAGTGGCAGATAGTCAACGCTGACGCCTTGGTCGCGCAAGCGCTCAGCGAGCAATTCCCGGCCACCCTCGCCACGCAGGATCAACACGCGCGGCGCAGGTGCTGCGGCAATGACCTGATGCAGCTCAGGCAGGCCGAGCAACGCTTCGCTGTCATCGCCCGAATCGGGAAAATGCACGCGCAAACCCTGCTCGGCAAGAACCGCAGCAGTAGCCGCGCCGACACTGAACCAGGGCAAATCAGGCAGCGGCTGGCCTTGCTGCGCCAGGCGCTGCAGGCCAATTCGGGCGGCCGGCCTGCTGACCACAATCACCGCGCAGTAACGCTGCAATTCGGCAAGGACGCTGCGCTGCTCGGCGGTCTCGGCCAGCGCCTCAATGGCCAGCAGCGGCATGCAGTGGCTGGCGACACCCCGCGCGGCCAGGGTCTGCGCCAGCACCGCACAGTCCTCGGCAGGACGCGTCAGCAACAGGCGCCAGGCGCTCAAGGGTGACCGGCCTCACCATAGACGGCCTGGAGAATGGCATCAGCCCCCTGCGCCAGTAGCGCCTCGGCGACACGCACACCCAGCGCCTCGGCCTCGCTGCTGGCGGCACGCTCTTCGGCGCGCAACAACAGGCCTCCATCGGGTTGGCCGACCAGGCCACGCAGCCACAGTTGACCATCTTCGAGCAACGCATAGCAGGCGATGGGTACCTGGCAGCCACCATTAAGATGCTTGTTCAGCGCGCGCTCGGCGGTCACGCGTAGCGCCGTTTCACGGTGATGCAGCGGCGCCAGCAAGGCATGCACGTCACTGTCGACGCTGCGACACTCGATGCCCACGGCACCCTGGCCGCCGGCCGGCAGGCTGTCCTCGGCGCTGATCGAGCTGCGGATGCGATCTTCGAAGCCCAGGCGAATCAGGCCGGCGGCGGCGAGGATGATGGCGTCGTATTCGCCGGCATCGAGTTTGGCCAGGCGGGTATTGACGTTGCCACGCAGGAACTGGATCTTCAGATCCGGCCGGCGCGCCAACAGTTGAGCCTGACGGCGCAGGCTGGAGGTGCCGACCACGCTGCCGGCAGGCAGCGCATCGAGGCTGTCGTAGGTGTTGGAGACGAAGGCGTCACGCGGATCTTCGCGCTCGCAGATGCAGTACAGGCCCAGCCCTTCGGGGAAATCCATCGGCACGTCCTTCATCGAGTGCACGGCGATGTCGGCCTCGTTTTCCAACAGCGCGGTTTCCAGTTCCTTGACGAACAACCCCTTGCCGCCGATCTTCGCCAGCGGCGCGTCGAGCAGCTTGTCGCCGCGACTGACCATGGGCACCAGGCTGACCGTCAGGCCAGGGTGAGCCTGTTCCAGACGGGCTTTGACATACTCGGCCTGCCACAGGGCCAGAGCGCTCTTACGGGTGGCGATGCGAATTTCGCGGGGCATGGGGTCATTCCAGAAAAACGATTGCCGCGAATCATAGCAGGCTCGCCCATTGCAGGCGTTGCCTGGCGGCCATAGGCCGCAGGCCTGTCAGTCACGGCGACAATCTCAGGCCCCGCCGCTCCGAACGGCGCGTCAGAGTGCCTGCATCAATTTGCGCACACCCGCGACATGACGGCGGCTGACCACCAGCGAATCACCCTCCAGCCCGCTAAGGAACAGCTGGAAATGCCCAAGTGGCGTACGCTGCAGACGCTCTATGCGCTCACGCGCCACAAGCGCATTGCGGTGGATGCGCACGAAGCGATCACCGAACTCGTCCTCCAGCGCTTTCAGCGGCTCATCCAGCAGGACTTCGCCCCCCTCGTGACGTAGGGTCACGTATTTGTGATCAGCAATGAAATAGACCACGTGATCCAGCGGGATCAGCTCGATACCCTTGCGGGTTCGCGCACTGATATGAGTGCGCGGGCCACCACCTGTCTCGGCTGCCGGGCGGGTCAGCGCAGCCAGTTGCACGCGATTGGGCCGCTCGGCTTTTTTCAGTGCTTCGCTGAGGCTTTCAGGGCGCACGGGCTTGACCAGATAGCCAACAGCGCTGACCTGGAAGGCGTCCAGGGCAAATTCATCGTGGGCCGTACAAAAGATCACCGCGGGCGGCGCTTCGCGCTCGCACAATTTGGCAGCAACCTGCAGGCCATCGAGGCCGGGCATGCGGATATCCAGCAGCACCACATCCGGCTTCATGCTATCGATCAGGGTCAGGGCTTCGTCGCCGTTGCTGGCGGCGGGCTCCAGGACTCGGTAACCCTCGAGCTCACTGACCATCCGGCTCAGGCGCTCGCGGGCAAGGGGTTCGTCATCGACGATCAGGACATTCATATTGCTCTGACTTCCTGCGTGAGTCTCGCACAAGGATAGCGTAGACAGCTGTAATGACGGCCGTCACGACGCTCGACGCTGAGACTCGCGCGCGGCCCGAAAAGTGCCGTCAGACGCGCATCGATATTACTCAGCGCTTGTTGCGTTCCCCGTGACGGATGCTGCACGCCCCGCTCTTCATACGGATTGCTGACACACAAGCTGAACACACCATCCTGGTAATTGGCCTCGACCCGCACCAGCCCCCCTTCGATACGAGGCTGGATGCCATAGATCAGCGCATTCTCCAGCAGAGGCTGAAGGGTCAGCTGGGGAATCGGCAGATCCTCCGGCACACTTTCGACCTCCCACTGCAACTGTAGCCGCTCGCCGAGCCGGTAGTGCTCAATCGACAAATATCGTTTCGCCAGCTCCAACTCCTCCTTCCACGGCACCAGCGTGCCAGGTTTGGCCAGGCTGGCGCGAAACAAATCGGACAGATCCAGCACCGCCTGCTCGGCCTTGGCAGGGTCGACCACCACCAGGCTGGCAATACTGTTGAGGCTGTTGAACAGAAAATGCGGACGAATCCGTGCCTGCAATGATTCGATCCGCGCACGCAACTCGGCCTGCTCCTGTCGACGCCATTGGCTCTGCAGATAGAAATAGCGTAGCAGCAGTGCGGACATGATCAGGCTGATCAATGCATGTCTCAGATAAAGATTCACTTCGCCACTACGCGGCAACGGCCCCCCCAGGTCGTAAAAATCCGCCACAGCGCTGCATCCCAGTGTCAGCAGCACCACCAGACCACAACACAGGCTACCTGCCAGCGCCGGGCGCAGGCGCGACAGCAAGGGCCGCAAACGACACAGCACGGCCGCCGAGAGCAGCACGATCCACTGTACGAACAGCGAAGTGAGCGCCAGCCGTACCCAGTTGAACCCTGGCGTCATCGGTTCGGCGAGCACCAGCACCAGTACCAGCAACTCGGCCAGCAGCACCATACTCAGCACAGCGTCCGACTGGCACAGCTCCGGGACGAAGAAGTCGTCGACAGCATTGCTCGGTTTATTCTTGGCAAGCGATTGAATATGCATCGGCGCAGTTTCCGTGTCGCCCCGCAAGCCGGCAAGCCAGGCAGCTCTCGCCGGACAAAATAAAGCACCGAAATGCCACTTTCAGCGCAAATTTGTGAAACAGCCGACAACGCCACTGCACGGCCAACAGCGAACGCAGGCCGGCGAAACGCGCCTAGACCCTGTTATTATCGACCCACTTTGTCCGCCATGCCGACCGCCGATGCGGTCTGCCCGATCCAGAGCCCAAATCATGAGCAGCGAAAAAACCAACCAGTCCTGGGGCGGCCGCTTCAGCGAGCCCGTCGATGCCTTCGTCGCCCGCTTCACCGCCTCGGTCGAGTTCGACAAGCGCCTGTACCGCCACGACATCATGGGCTCCATCGCCCACGCCAGCATGCTGGCCAAGGTCGGCGTACTGACCGATGCCGAACGTGACGCCATCATCGATGGCCTGAAGCAGATCCAGCGCGAGATTGAAGCCGGTCAGTTCGACTGGCGCGTCGACCTGGAAGACGTGCACATGAACATCGAGGCGCGCCTGACCGACCGCATCGGCGTGACCGGCAAGAAGCTGCACACCGGCCGCAGCCGCAACGACCAGGTGGCCACCGACATCCGCCTGTGGCTGCGTGACGAGATCGACCTGATCCTCGCCGAGATCACCCGCCTGCAGCAGGGCCTGCTGGAGCAGGCCGAGCGCGAAGCCGAGACCATCATGCCCGGCTTCACCCACCTGCAGACCGCCCAGCCGGTGACCTTCGGCCACCATCTGCTGGCCTGGTTCGAGATGCTCTCGCGCGACTACGAACGCCTGGTCGACTGCCGCAAGCGCACCAACCGCATGCCGTTGGGCAGCGCCGCGCTGGCCGGCACCACCTACCCGATCCAGCGTGAAATCACCGCCGAGCTGCTGGGCTTCGACGCCGTGGGCGGCAACTCCCTGGACGGCGTGTCGGATCGTGACTTCGCCATCGAATTCTGCGCCGCAGCATCGCTGGCGATGATGCATCTGTCGCGCTTTTCCGAAGAGCTGGTGCTGTGGACCAGCGCGCAGTTCCAGTTCATCGACCTGCCTGATCGTTTCTGCACCGGCTCCTCGATCATGCCGCAGAAGAAGAACCCGGACGTGCCCGAGTTGGTACGCGGCAAGACCGGCCGCGTGTTTGGCGCCCTGACCGGCCTGCTGACCCTGATGAAAGGCCAGCCGCTGGCCTACAACAAGGACAACCAGGAAGACAAGGAACCGCTGTTCGACGCCGCCGATACCCTGCGTGATTCGCTGCGCGCCTTCGCCGACATGATCCCGGCGATCAAGCCCAAGCACGCCATCATGCGTGAAGCGGCGCTGCGCGGCTTCTCCACCGCCACCGACCTGGCTGACTACCTGGTACGCAAGGGGCTGCCGTTCCGCGATTGCCACGAGATCGTCGGTCACGCCGTGAAGTACGGCGTGGACAGCGGCAAGGACCTGGCCGAAATGAGCCTGGACGAGCTGCGCCAGTTCAGCGACCAGATCGAGCAGGACGTGTTCGCCGTGCTGACCCTGGAAGGCTCGGTGAATGCCCGCAACCATATCGGCGGCACCGCACCGTCTCAGGTGCGTGCAGCAGTAGCGCGCGGTCACGAACTGCTGGCAAGCCGTTAAGCGGCGCCTGGCGAGACACGGGAAAGGGACTTCCCATGCCTGAATTACTGCTGCGCGGCTTGGCGTTACTGGCCGCGATCGTACTTGAAATCATCATCGGCTACGTCTTCTACACCAGCGGATGGCTGGCACTGCGACTGCTGACAGTAGGGTGCTACCCGCGCCTGCCGCTGCGCGTGGCCGACCCGATGGGTTCGCGCAGCGCCTGGGTCGCAACGTTCGGCTTCCTCTGCCTGGTTGGCCTGCCCCTGGCCTGGCTGACCGTCACTAACAGCTGAACGCTGCCGCGAGACATTCCATGCCCATAAATATCCGCTCCGCCACCTCTGACGACGCCGAACTTATCCTGCGTTTCATCACCGACCTGGCCATCTACGAGAAGGCCGAGCACGAGGTGAAAACCAACGCTGCCGGCATCCGCGACAGCCTGTTCGCCGACGCTAGCAGCGCTCACGGCCTGATCTGCGAACACGACGGCGAGCCCATCGGCTATGCGGTGTATTTCTTCAATTACTCCACCTGGCTGGGCAAGCACGGCCTCTACCTCGAAGATCTGTACGTCAGCCCTGAAGCGCGTGGACTGGGCGCCGGCAAGGCGCTGCTGCGCCACCTGGCACAACTGGCCGTGGCAAGAGGCTGCGGTCGCTTCGAGTGGTCGGTGCTGGACTGGAACACCCCGGCCATCGATTTCTACGAGTCCTTCGGCGCCCGCCCACAAAGCGAGTGGACCACCTACCGTCTGACCGGCCAGGCCCTGATCGACTTCGCCACCGGTCATCAATGAGGAATCCGACATGAGCCAGAACAACGACCAGGAAGACGAAAACTTCGCCGAAGCCACCTTGATCCAGGCGATCGAGAACCAGCTGGAGAGTGGCGAACCGGCTGCCGCCAAGGCGGTGTATAACAAACTGACGCTGGTCGGTTACGAGCGTGAAGAGATCCTTGAGCTGATGGCGCTGGTGCTGGCTCATGAGGTCGACGCCATGCTGCGCGAGGATCGTCCCTTCGATGGCGCCTGGTACGAGCAAGCCCTGCGCGCCCTGCCGGAGCTGCCGGAAGAAAACTGAAGATGGATTGACTCAGGCCACTGGCTATTTGCAGGCAGCTTGCTACCGTCAAGGCTAGGCTCACGCCAATAAGGTATCGCCACAGATGACCTGCACGTCGCCTCGGCTGCTCGCGCTGACCGCCTTGATGCTCTGCTTGAGCGCAGCGGGCAGGGTGCAAGCAGAAATGCCGCGCATTGGTGCCGAGGATGACTGGTACCCCTACACGGCCTGGCGTAACGAGCGTATCGAGGGGATGTCAGCCGATATCGTCCGTGCCGCCTTCGCGGCCAGCGACACGTCCATCGAGTTGGCGTCCTATCCTTATTCGCGCTGCATGGAGCTGGCGCGCAGCGGCAACCTGGCTGGCTGCTTCAACACCACACCCGATGCGAACATTCGCGCACAATTCCTGCTCCCCCAGGAGGCGCTGTTCAGCGACGATATTTTGCTCTGGGGACGTAACACCGCCGTGGCAGTCGATGACCTTAGTGCCATCCGCGGCAAGCGCGTGGCGGTCACCATCGGTTATACCTACGGCGACTATTTCGACAGCTACCGACATATCCGGCGCATTGCAGTACGCCGCGATATCAACGGTTTTCTCATGCTGCAGCGCGACCGCGTGGATTACGTGATCGCCTTTCGCGGCACCACCGAAGCGCTGCTGCGTGAAAACCCCGAACTGGCGGGCCAGTTCAAAGCGCTGACACGGGTACATCGCGCCTCGCTCTACCTGAGCTTTTCACGTCACCACCCGCAGGCTGAAGCCTTATTGCACAGCTTCGATGCCGGCATGCGCCAGATCAGGCAGGATGGTACTTACCAGCGAATTCTCGCCAACTGGCAACTCACCGATGGGCAGAGCCCCCTGCGAGGCTCTACACTGCAAGAGCACCACCACAACAAGACGGAGTCACCATGAAGGCATTCACCGCTGACCTGATCGACGAGCTGGAAATCCTCGCCCTGTACAACCTGGACAACCATCAGGAAGGGCTGAAGGTGCATAACAACGCCTCATTCAAGGCACAGGGCGCCATTACTCGCCTCCACGAAAAAGGCCTTGTGAGCCAGGCCGATGGCGGCTACCTGACCAGCCTGGGCATCGACGCTGCCGAGCATGCACAGGCACTACTGACCATTCTTGCGACCCACCAGGCCACCCCCGCTTAATCCCGGTTGCCCGCCGGCCGCCCTTAAGGGAAAGGCGCGGCGGGCGATACAGCGTCAAGGCACTGCACTGACGGGCACGCCGCTGATAGGCTTGCCGAACCCGCAGCAGAGTTCGAACATGACGCGCACGCAGGAAATACGCCCCGATATCGACGACGGCATCGACCGTAAGGTGCTGGCACAGCTGCGCGCACGCTTTCTGCAGATCAACCAGGGCCGCCTGCACCGTGCGATGGAGGCGCTGTCGACGCGTCAGCAATTGGTACTCAAGCTGTTGCCGCTGTTGTTGCACGTCAATCATCCACTGCTGCCCGGCTATGTCTCGGCCAGCACACCGGCCGGCCTCAGCGGCTTTGAGCCGGATGATGCCAGCCTCGCCGAAGTCCAGCGGCTGACCCGTTCCTTCGCCTATAAACCGCGTCGTGGTCAGGGTGCCGCGCCGCTGCATGGCCTGTTCCTGATGGGTAGCCTGGGCACCGTGGCGCAGGCCGAACAAAGCGATATGGACCTGTGGCTGTGTCATTCGCCCGACCTCACGGCGCAGGAACTGCAAGACCTGCGCAAAAAGTGCGATCAACTGGAAAACTGGGCCGCCACCCAGGGCGCCGAGGTGCATGTCTTTCTGGTTGACCCACAACGCTTTATCCAAGGTGCACGCGAGGCGCAGCTGACCTCGGACGACTGCGGCACCACCCAACACTACCTGTTGCTCGACGAGTTCTACCGCACAGCCATCTGGCTCGGGGGGCGCACGCCGATCTGGTGGCTGGTGCCGGTCTACGAGGAGGCGCGCTATGAGGATTACTGCCGCACTCTGCTGAGCAAGCGTTTCGTGCGCGCCGACGACGTGCTCGACCTCGGTCATCTGGCACGCATTCCGCCGGAAGAGTTCATCGGCGCCGGCATGTGGCAGCTGTACAAGGGCATCGAGTCGCCCTACAAGTCCGCGCTCAAGCTGCTGCTCACCGAGGTCTACGCCAGCGAACACCCGAAGGTCGAATGCCTGGCACTGCGTTTCAAGCAATCCGTATTCGAGGGCCGCCTGGACCTCGACGAGCTGGATCCCTACATCGTCGTCTACCGCCGCCTGGAGGAATACCTCAGCGCCCGCGGCGATCACGAACGGCTCGAACTGATCCGCCGCTGCCTGTACCTGAAGGTCAACAAGAAGATCAGCCGCCCGCCAACTCGTGGTCGCGCCAAGAGCTGGCAGCGCCTGCTGCTGGAACGCCTGACCGGCGAGTGGGGCTGGCATAACCGCCAGCTTAGCGTGCTCGACAGTCGCAGCCAGTGGAAGGTGCGCCAGGTTGCCGCCGAACGGCGCGTGCTGGTCAATGAGCTGACCTACAGCTACCGCTTTCTCTCGCAGTTCGCGCGCAGTGCCCAGGCTGGCAGCTCACTGAACAACCGCGACCTGAATGTGCTGGGCAGGCGCCTGTATGCGGCCTTCGAGCGCAAGGCTGGCAAGGTCGAGTTCATCAACCCCGGTATCGCCCCGGATCTGGCCGAAGACACCCTGACCCTGGTCCAGTACCACAGCCCTGAAGCGCCGAGTGAGCGCCTTTGGGCGCTGTTCAACGGCAGTCTGGGCGCTCAGGAATGGACCGACTTCGCACCGCTGAAACGCTCACGCGAACTGATCGAACTGCTCGCCTGGTGCCATCGCAACGGCGTGATCGACAGCAGCACACGTCTGTCACTGCATCCTGGCAGCAGCGACCTCACCGAATATGAGCTGTCCAACCTCATCGCTAGCTTGCAACAAGGCTTCCCCTTACCGCTGCCCGCTGTAGAGGAGGCTGCCCTGCTGCGCGCCAGCCTCCCCAGCCAGGTGCTGTTGCTGGTCAATGTCGGTGTCGACCCGCTCAAGCAGCATAGCCAGATGAATGTGCACATGACCACCGACCGCACCGATGCGCTGGGCTATTCCGGCGTGCGCGAGAACCTGGTTCTGACCCTCGACCAGGTCGTGCTCAATAGCTGGAACGAACTGCAAATCAGCCGTTATGACGGCCAGGACGCACTGCTCGATTGCCTGCGCGACCTGCTCAACAGCCTGCCGCCGGGCAACCCACTCCCCAGGGTAGAGGTGCGCTGCTATTGCCGTAACCGCGCACAACCCATCGCCGAACGGGTCGAAGAACTGCTGCGCGACCTGCTCGACAGCTACGCCGAAGGTCGCCCGTCACGGTATCTGGTGCAGGTGCGCCAGCATTATCACGTCCTGCACCTGGTCCCCGGCCAGGTCAGCCACAACGCCCTGGAAGACATGCCGGCCCTGCTGGACCATCTGGGCACCGAACAGGAGCGCTACAGCCCGTTGCGCCTGGATCGCCACGCGCTCGACGGCGACGACCTGGCGCTGATCCTGCCCATGAGCCGCCCAGAGTGCCTCCAGGTGTTCTATCGCGTGCATGAGAACAGCGGCGAAGCCGAGCTGACCTTGCTTGACGAGCACAACGCACTCTGGCGCAGACGCCTGCCGTTTCGCGACGAACAGAGCCTGCTCACCCCGATCCATCGCTTCCTGCAGTCACTGCTGTATCGACGCAATGCCATGCTGCCGCTCGATGGCGCCGACCACCAGCCAGCGCTGGACATTCTCTACTACCAATTGCTGCCGGCAGCACCACTGCGCGCTCAGCGCCTGGAACGCAGATCCGCACCCGAGTCGCAGGTCAGTCACCCGTTCTACGACGTGCAAGCCATCGTCGAGCCGGGCGATGGCCGACAACGCCACGTCACGCTGTACTGCAACCACCGCGAGTTTTCCGAACTGGAGCATGGCGACGCACTGTTCGCCAACGTGGCACGTCATATCCTGGCACAGCGCCGCGACGAGGAGCGCTACCCCTGCTACATCACGGACCTCGATCTGTCCGCGCTGAAGAGCGATCGACAGTCATCGATAGTCAGCTATCTGCGCTACAAGACACGCCTTGAGGAATCTCTGAATCAGGCCTTGCGAGCACTCTGAAAGGCTGATTGATAAACATTCTCATCGATACTATGATGCCTGCTCGCTGCACACACTCCGCTGTACGCAGCTTCCGGCAGTCAGCACCGTGTCCTCATCGTCCCGCTCGAAACTCGACCTCTACCTCGTTCATCGCAATGCGCTGGTGGACTATGCCGCCCCGATAGTCGGCTGCCGCGCGCAGGCCGAAGACGTCGTGCAGGAAGCCTGGCTGCGCTTCAACGGTCGTGCGGACGACGATACCCCGATCAACCAGCCGGTCGGCTACCTCTACCGCATCGTGCGTAATCTGGCCTTCGATCTGCTGCGCCGAATATCCAGCGAGCGCCAGCAGGCCGGCGGCGAACGTCTGCTCGAGGCACTTTGCGACCATAACCCTGGCCCTGAGCAACACGCCACCAGCAGCGACGAGCTGCGCATCGTCAACGCCGCCCTGGCCGAACTACCGGAGCGTGTGCGAAGCGCCTTCGAGATGCACCGCCTGGAAGGCCATACCCTTCAACACATCGCCACGACCCTGAACATTTCTGTCGGCCTGGCGCATCAGTTGGTGCATCAGGCGCTGTGTCATTGTGCCGACCGCCTGGAGCAGGCCAGTGGTTGAGGTGAAAATGTCCTGTGCCGATCCGTCCTTTGCTCGCATGGCAGCCACTGTGCGACCCTTGCCCACTTTTCAGCACCCACCGGGACGACCATGAGCGGTAACCTCAGACACATCGCACTGGACTGGCTGCTGCGCATCCAGCAGAGCCCGGAGGATGCCGTCTTGCGCAGTGAGCTGGCGGCATGGCTGGCGGCGAACGCGAGCCATGTCGAGGCCTATCGCAAAGCCGAGCGAGTGTGGCGCCTGACCGGCATGGCACAGGCCGCCGCTGAAACGGCAGCGCACAGCGCTGTGCCGCTCGCGACCATGCCGGCCAGCCCGGTGGCACGCCCGCTGCGCGCGCGGCGGCGGCGCTGGCCCGCCCTGCTTGCCGGCTCGCTGGCGGCTTGCCTGCTGGTGTTCGTCGCCCCGGATGCCTACCTGAGCTATCAGAGCGACTACCGCACCGGCCTTGGCGAACGTCGCAGCATCGAACTGGACGACGGCAGCCGCGTGCGTCTGGACAGCCAGTCGGCCATCCGCATCGCTTACACCGGTAATCGCCGGGAGGTGCAGTTGCTGGCTGGCCAGGCCTTCTTCGAGGTCGTGCCGGACAAGGCGCGCCCGTTCATCGTCGATGCCGACGCTCTGCGGATCCGCGTCACCGGCACGGCTTTCAACGTCGCCATTCGTCCGCATCAATTGGCGATTGCCGTACAACAGGGTTCGGTGCGCGTCAGCGAAGGCGACACGACCCTCGCCGACGCCCTGCAGCCAGGTGACCGCCTGCGCTGGCACGAGGGTGAAGGCGTGCTGCGCGACACGCTCCCCGTGAATCAGATCGCCGCCTGGCAGCAAGGCAAACTGGTGGTGCGCGATGCCAGGATTGCCGACGTGCTCGACGAACTGCGTTCCTACCTGCCCGGCCAATTGGTGCTGCGCAACGCGGCGCTTGGCGAGAAACGCATCACCGGCGTTTACGACCTGAGCGATCCCGACGCCGCGCTGCGTGCGCTGGTCGAGCCCTATCGGGGAAAAGTCAGCGCCTGGACCGACTGGCTGCGGGTGGTCGACAGCCAGCACTGAGGCGCGGTCTGACAGGGTCCAGGCAGCGCCAGAAAAATAATTTCGCCTTTTCCTGAAAATTTCCCAACACACTACGTCATTGCCTCGAACTCGAATCAATACAGATTCGCATTAGCTTTCAATTGGCCATTTGGCCCGTTCGGGGAAGAGATGAACACGCAGTCGCACCGGCCCGCACACACCACCCTTCGCCGCCAGAAACTGGCCTTGAGTATCAGTCTGAGCATGCTTGTGCTGGGCGGGACTCTGCCCCCGGCAACCGGCCAGGTCTGGGCAAGTGAAGCGGCAAGTGGCCAACTGCAACAAGAGCATGCCTTCGACATCCCTGCCCAGCCCCTGGCCGACGCGCTGATTGAATTTGCCCAGCAGGCCGGCATCCAGATCAGCGTCGATAGCGATCTGATCAAAAGCACCGCTTCACCTGGCGTAAAAGGTCAAGTGTCGGCGCAACAGGCACTGCAACGACTGCTTGCCGGGAGCGGCCTGCGCTGGAAAGACAATGCCGGTAACAGCCTCACGCTGGAGCCTGACCCCGCAGCGGCGATAAAGAGTCATAGCGAGACACTGCAGACACCCGACGTCGTGGTACTGGGCAAAGTGGAAAACGCTTACATCGGCGAAACCGTCATTGACCGCCGTGCCATTGAGGCCTTTGCTGGTGGCAACGGTGACATTACCAACCTGCTGAAAATGCATCCCTCAGTCCAATTCAGCAGTACCCAGCAGAGCAGCCTGACGCCCGGCGAGATCAACCCGGCTGATATCAGCATCAATGGTGCCCGCTATTACCAGAACAACTTCATGATCGACGGGATCAATATCAACAACGATCTTGATCCGGGCGAGTACACCTACAACAGCATTCAGCAATACGACAGCGCGCCCAGTCGCTCGCAGGGCATCGCCCTGGATGCCGATTTGCTGGAAAAAGTTGTCGTCTATGACAGCAACGTGCCTGCCGAGTACGGCGGTTTCAACGGCGGTGTCATTGATGCGATGACCCGCCGTCCCAGCCAGGAACTGCATGGCAAGGTCTCGACCTCGATGACTCGCTCATCCTGGACCAAGTACCACATTCAGGAGTCCGACCAGGAAAACTTCGACTACCCGACCACCGGCCAATACCAGCCGGAGTTCGTCAAAACGACCGTGCGTGGAACGCTAGAAGGCCACCTGAGCGATGACCTGGGACTGCTATTCAACTTCTCGCGCAAGCAATCGACCATCCCGCAATACCAGTTTGCTCAAGGCTATCCGGGAGAAAACGAAAAGAAGGACAACACCCGGCAAATCGACAACTTCCTGCTGAAGTCCTACTGGAACGTAAATGATCGCCTCTCCATCGACGGTTCCCTGACCTATGCACCGCAGGAGAATTACCACTTCATTCCCAACCGCATCAATTCAGGCTTCGATCTGCAGCAGGGCGGCCAACAGGGCTCGCTGAAAGCGCAGTGGCTGGGCGATGAGGCCACCTGGACGCACAAGTTGGCGCTGACCGAAGTGATCAGCTCACGCAAGGCTGAATCCGACGATTACATCAACTGGTACTACTCGACAGACAAGAACTGGGGCAACGCCATCAGCAATACGTCGCGCAGCGCCGAAGGCAGCTTTGGCGACATCGAACAGACGCAACGCAGCGCTATCTACAGTCTCAAGGCTGACTGGCTGCCCAAAGAACTGTTCGGTATGGAACACCGGTTTACCACAGGCCTGGAGCTCTCCACGCAGCAGGCACTGTGGGAGCGGCCACAGGAAGCGTCAGCCACTACGGGGTTTACCCGTGACAACGGCACCAGTTGCGCAGGCATCAGTGGTTCGTGCTCTGTCGGTAGACTGCTGAACGGCGCAAGCCGCCAATGGTCCAGTACGCGCACGGTGTATGCCGCTGGCGATGTCGAGGCCTCAGAAAACAAGTACGCCCTCTTTGCCCAGGATGAAATGGTTCTGGGACGCTTGACCCTGCGCCCCGGGCTACGACTGGAGGGCGAAGACTATATGGACCAGAAGACGCTGGCGCCGCGCTTCACTGTACGCTACGACCTGTTTGGCGATGGCAATACCCTGCTCACTGCCGGCGCCAACCGCTACTACGGACGCAACCTGTTCAAGTACCGACTGGCCGATGGTCGTCAGGCCCTCAACAGCACATGGCGCCGCAGCAGCGCCACTGGCGACTGGACGGTAACCAGCTCACAAGCCAATACGAATAAGTTCTCGCAACTCGACATCCCCTATGACGACGAACTGCAATTAGGGCTTGAGCAGTACTGGCTCGATACAGACTGGCGCCTGAACTATGTACGCCGCTTCGGTCGCGACCAAATCATGCGTTCGTATGCCAACACGGTCGGGCTTGGCCAAGGAGATGGCGTCACCTACATCAGAAATTACTACGTCTACACCAATGCCGGCAGCAGCGAAAGCGACACCCTCACCCTGAGCATCACCCCGCGCTCAACCTTCGACGCCTTCGGCAGCAAGACCAATGTTCAGTTCGCCGCCGACTGGACACATCAGCGCACCGCCAACGGTAATTACGACACCATTCTCGGCACCGACGAATACAACGATGACCTGGTCTACTACGACGGTTCCCTGGTGCGCTACAGCCAACTGCCTGCCGGCGACTTCAATCGGCCATGGACATTGCGCCTGACCACCATCACCGATATTCCCCGGTTGAACCTTACCTGGAGCAACTTCTTCCGGTATCGCGGCCCTTACGAGCAAATCGTCACTACCGGCGACACCATCGACCTAGGTGGTGCGACCTATGATTTCTACGACACCCAGAGCATCAAGGGCGCCCCGACATGGGACGCGCGCCTGCACTGGCAGCAGCCGACCGGAAAGGATCAAGCCCTCTTCGTGAAACTGGATATCACCAACGTCCTCGATCAAGTCAATCGCGTTTCCTACAACAGCAGTGGCACCAACTACAGCTATTACGAAGTTGGTCGTCAGTACATGCTCGAAGTCGGCTACCAGTTCTAACAAGGCGCGCCCATGTCCCCCGTGAAAATCCTCTTCGCGGCGCTGGCCGCGCTGCTGCTCGGTGCCTGCACCTCTTTGCCCGCCGGCGATACGCCGCTGCAGTGGCACCCCATCGTCACGCGTGGCGAACTGCCCAACGGCCTGCGCTACAACCTGATTCGCTTCACTGAACAGAAAGGCCGGCTGGATCTGCGCCTGACGGTGCATGCCGGCTCGGTGGACGAGGACGACGATCAGATCGGCGTTGCCCACCTGCTCGAACACCTGGTCTTCTACAGCCACGGCGGTGAACCACTCGACGTACGCCAGCGCCTGCAGAAGGCCGGCTGGCAGCAGGGGCGGCACTTCAACGCCGTGACCAACTACGAGCGTACCCAGTACCTGCTCAGCCCGCCCAATGGCGTCAAGAGCAGCGAACTGGCCCTGCAGACCCTGGCGACCCTGGCCTTCGCGGCCGATTTCACGGCAGACGATCTGCAGCGCGAGCGGCCCATCGTCATCGAAGAGTGGCGCGGCGGCCTGGGCGTGGCACAGCGCATGAACGCCCAGCGTACTGCCGCGCAGCGCACCGGCTCGCGCTACCCGGCGCATCGCACCATCGGTAACCGCCAGGCCATCGAGCAGGCCCAACTGAACGCGCTGCAGGCCTTCCAGCAGCGCTGGTATCGGCCCAACAACATGGTGCTGAACATCGTCGGCGACTTCCAGCCGCACGAGATGATTGCGCAGATCGAGCAGGCGTTTGCCCAGCCCGAACGCGGCGAGGTGCCCAGTCGCGAACACCTGGAGCTGCCGCTGGACGACAGGCTCAAGGTATTTCGCGTGCAGGACAGCCAGAGCGGCAGCAACCAGGTCGCCCTGCTGTTTCGCTTCCGGCAACCGGACAGCCGCGAGCAGACCCTGGCCGCCAGTCGTGAACGATTGATCGACCGCCTGGCGCTCAGCGTGCTGTCGCGCCAGTTGCGGCGCCAGCCGCTGGATGAAAGCGAAACCAGCAGCCTGACCGCCGTGAAGACGCAGATCGGGCGGCGTAGCGGAGTGCTGGCCGTGGCCGCCGCAGTCAAGGGCTCGCACCATGAACAGTCGCTGCAGACCCTGCTGCGCGAGCTGCACAGAATCGAGCAACACCCGCTGCACGCTGAAGATGTACACGCCGTGAAGGACGATCTACGCCGGATCGCCGAACGCATGCTGAGCCATCCGGCACCGCGCGACTTCGATGCCTGGGTACGCCAGCTCAACGACGCGACCATGGCCGAGCGCGTGCTGCAGGAGCCCACAACCATTGCCCGCAATACCCTGGCCCACCTCGACAGCATCACAGCGGACGATCTAAGGCAACGCATTCGCAGTTGGCTGGCCAGCCCGGATCGTGTGTTGCAGCTCAGCGCACCTGGCGGCAGCGAACTGACCCTGCCCACGGCAGCGCATGTGCTGCAACAGTGGCAGACCCTGGCCAACAGCGAACTGAGCGCAGCGCTGGCGCCAATCCCCCAGGTCAAGGTGGACATCCCGGAGCTGTCCAGCACCCTGCCAGCAGGCCGTGTACTGCAGCGCCGTACCTTCACCGCCGAGCAGGTGGAACACTGGCAACTGAGCAACGGTGATCGTCTGGTCTGGCTACGCCGCCCCGGCGCCGAGGGCAAGGCACAGTTGCGGGTCGACTCCAGCGCCGGTTTCCACTATCAGGGCGCCGTGCCATGGCGCGCCCAGATCGCCAGCCAACTGGCGTTGCAAACTGCGCCAACGGGCTGGAGCGATGAACAACTGAGCGCCTGGCAAAAACGCGAAGGCGTGCAACTGCATTTCACCCAGCATGCCAGCCGTCTGGAGGCCGAGGGCAGTGCCGAAGCACAGCGGCTGGCCAGCCTCCTGGCGCTGTATCAGGCCCGGCAAACCCGCCGCGACCTGGATGAACAGGCCTACCGCGACAGCCTCACTCAGTTGCGCGATCAACTGCAGCGCCAGCGCGACCATGTGCGCAGCGAACAGGATGCCACCTGGCGACGCCTCAAGCAGGGCCGGGACGCCTGGCAGACACCCGGCCTCGAAGCCCTGGGCGAGCTGAGCCGGGCGCAACTGGAGGCGGACTGGCGACGTCAGGCCGCCGCTCCGGTGACCTATTACCTGATGACCGACCTGCCTGCCGAACAGCTGCAAACCCTGGTCAGTCACTACCTGGCCGCCATCCCGCGCGGCGAGCCGCTGCAAATGGCAAACCTGCCGCGCCAGCCGGGGCAGCGCCAGGCGGCCCTGGCCATTGCCCTGGAGCCGCGCGCCAGCCTCTATGCCAGCAGTTTCCAGGCGCATGCCTGGAGCCCTGCCGACGCGGTGCGTGTCGCTGCCCTGCGTGACATCGCCAACGCCCAGCTCAAGCAACGTTTGCGTGGCGACGCCAGTGGCATCTACCGCCTGCGCTTCGACAGCGAACTGAGTCAGGAACACCAGCGCATCGACAGCGAGCTGCACTTCAGCAGCGCGCCGCAACGCGCCGACGAGCTTTGGCAACTGGCCCAGGCCACCCTGGCGAGCTTGCCAGAGGCCGTAACCGAACAGCGCGTGGCAGCGCTCCGTCAGGAGCTTGCGCGCAGGGAGCAAGCGCGCCGCCAGGACCCAGCCACACAACTGCACCGACTGATGCTCAGCGAACGGGCCTGGGGCGACCCACGCTACCTCAGCGAACAACACCGCTTGCCGGCAGCGCTGGAAACGACAGCCATGCAGCGCCTGGCTCGCCAGATTTTCCCGCCGGCCAATACCGTGCTCATGCAGGTTCTGCCGACCAGGGGTAGCGACTCATGAACACCTTGCGCCTCTTCTTCACCCTGGCCCGCCCCTTCTGGGCCAGTCGCGCCGGCTGGCCAGGCTGGTTACTGCTGATGCTGGTGTTCGCCATGGGTGCCGCCCTGGTGCAGGTCAACGTCTACATCAACGAATGGAGCAAGACCTTCTACGACACCCTGGCCACCTTCGATGGCAACGCCCTGCCTGGCCTCATGGGCCAATACGCCGTTGCCATTGCCCTGCTGATCGCAGCCATTGTCGCCAAGGACTGGCTGAACAAGGCGCTGATGCTGCGCTGGCGCCGGCACCTCAACGACACGCTGCTCGACCGCTGGCTGGACGAACGCCGCTACTACCGCCTGACCCTCGCCGGGGAACCGGATCACCCGGATCAGCGCATCGCCGAGGACGCCTACCTGCTCACGGAAAAAACCGTCGGCATCGTCGTCTCGCTGTTCATAAACACCCTGCAGATCGGCGCCTTCGTCAGCATCCTCTGGCAACTTTCCGGCACCCAGACCTTCACCGTCGCAGGGTATACGCTAACCCTCGATGGCTACCTGGTGTGGGCAGCCGTGCTCTACACCCTCATCGGCACGCTGCTGACGCACTGGCTGGGGCGGCCCTTGCACGGTTTGAACTATGAACGCCAGCGCAGCGAGGCGGCCTTTCGCGCCGACTTGCTGCGCAAGCGCGAGCATGCCGAACAGATCGCACTGTATGGCGGCGAAGACGCCGAACGCAAAAGCCTGGGGCTGCGTTTTATGGCCATTGCCGAGAACTGGCGCGGGTTGATGCGCCGGGAGCTGAAACTGGGGATCTTCACCGCCGGCTACAGTCGCATCAGCAATATCGTGCCGGTCTTCATCGCGTTGCCGCTGTTTCTCGCCAAGACCATCAGCCTGGGTGGCCTGATGCAAATCCGCAGTGCCTTTAGCGCCGTGCAAGGCTCACTGAGCTGGTTCATCTTCTCCTACCGCGACCTGGCCGAATGGAGTGCCACGGTGCAGCGCCTGGGACAATTCCAGCAGGCGTTGGAGCGCCTGCCGGCGGTCGAACTCAATCGCGGTGAAACCCTCAACACCTGCGCCCTGGATGTGCTGCGCCCCAGCGGCGAACCGCTGCTGTGTGGCCTGGCGCTGCAGGCCCGGCCGGGGGAATGGCTGCGCCTGGCCGGCGCCAGTGGCCTGGGCAAGACCACCCTGTTGCGCACGCTGATGGGACTCTGGCCACACCATCGCGGCACGTGGCAGTTACCGGGCGGACGCAGCCTGCTGCTGCCGCAGAAACCTTACCTGGCCAGCGGCAGGCTGGATGAACTGCTGGCTTATCCGGACAGCCGACTGCCGGATGACGCATCGCTGTTCGACGCCCTGCATGATGTCGGCCTCGGTCACCTGACCCAGCAGTTGCACCGGGAGGCCGAGTGGGGGCGTGAACTCTCGGGCGGCGAACAACAGCGCCTGGCGCTGGCCCGCGCCCTGCTCTACCGCCCGGATACGCTGTACCTCGACGAAGCCACCAACCAGCTCGACGAGCAGGCCGCCTGCCAACTACTGGGTCGCCTGCGGCAGCGGCTGCCGCACTGCACGCTGATCGGCGTCAGCCACCAGCCCGCCGTGCAGCGCCTCTTCGAGCGCAGCATCGATCTGCAGACCTGCGGCGCGGCCTGCAAGCCGCTCAACACGCAACCGCTACCCGCTTGAGCGGCTGCTCTCAGATCACGGAAACTCGTGGCCAGTGAAGGCTTAGCGGTCGTACTCGCCCGCTGCCTCCGGTTGGTACTCGACTTCCAGCAGAGTCAATTTGAGCTGCTTGCCGCCCGGCGCAGGCCAGTCGATATGCTGGCCGACGGACAGACCGAGTAAGGCGCTGCCGACTGGCGCAAGGATGCTGACCTTACCATCGCCACCAGCATCCTGCGGGTAGACCAGGGTCAGGTGGTAGTCCTTGCCACTGCTCTCCTCGCGGCAATGCAC
>CAZIZA010000033.1:0-20232 GCA_964543555.1 uncultured Pseudomonas sp. | reverse complement strand
CGGCCACTACACCCGCATCAAGTCGGTGCAGCTGGAAATGGGCGATTACGCCTCGGTGTTCTGAATCCAGTGCCGTGGGAGGGGCTTTAGCCGCGACCTATTTCGCGGCTAACGCGGTTCGCCGCCCGGCCCGCCCACGAATTGAATCGCCGCCCCATAGCCCGGATGCAATCCGGGAACAGTCACTCGCGTTTTCCCGAATAACCCTCGGGTAACAGGAGGAATCATGACGCAGGAATACGACTACATCATCATTGGCGCCGGCTCGGCCGGCAACGTCCTGGCCACCCGTCTGACCGAGGATGCCGACGTCAGCGTTTTGCTACTGGAAGCCGGCGGCCCGGACTATCGCCTGGACTTTCGCACCCAGATGCCCGCCGCCCTGGCCTTCCCGCTGCAGGGCCGGCGCTATAACTGGGCTTACGAAACCGAGCCCGAACCGTATATGAACAACCGCCGCATGGAATGTGGCCGTGGCAAGGGGCTGGGCGGCTCCTCGCTGATCAACGGCATGTGCTACATCCGCGGCAACGCCATGGACTTCGATAACTGGGCCACGGCCAAGGGCCTGGAAGACTGGACTTACCTGGATTGTCTGCCGTATTTCCGCAAGGCGGAAAGCCGTGACATCGGCGCCAATGATTACCACGGCGGCGACGGCCCGGTGAGCGTAACCACGCCCAAGCACGATAACAATCCGCTGTTCCACGCCATGGTCGAGGCCGGCGTGCAGGCGGGTTATCCGCGCACCGACGACCTCAACGGCTACCAGCAGGAAGGTTTCGGCCCGATGGATCGCACGGTGACGCCGCAAGGTCGCCGCGCCAGCACCGCCCGCGGTTATCTGGATCAGGCCCGCGAGCGGACGAACCTGACCATCGTCACCCACGCCACCACTGACCGCATCCTCTTCGATGGCAAGCGCGCCAGCGGCGTCAGCTATCTGATCGGCAACGCCAACAACGCCACGGTCGCCCACGCTCGCCGTGAAGTACTGCTGTGCGCCGGTGCGATCGCCTCGCCGCAGATCCTGCAGCGTTCCGGTGTCGGCCCTGCCGCCCTGTTGCGCGAGTTCGACATCCCCGTGGTGCAGGATCTGCCGGGCGTCGGCGAGAACCTGCAGGACCACCTGGAGCTTTATCTGCAGTACGCCTGCAAGGAGCCGGTGTCCATCTTCCCCGCGACCAAATGGTGGAACCAGCCTGCCATCGGTGCCAACTGGCTGTTTCGCGGTAAAGGCCTGGGCGCCAGCAATCAGTTCGAAGCGGGCGGTTTTATTCGCAGCCGCGAGGAGTTCGCCTGGCCCAATATCCAGTATCACTTCCTGCCGGTGGCGATCAATTACAACGGCAGCAAGGGCGTGCAGGAACATGGCTTCCAGGCACACATGGGCTCGATGCGGTCGCCGAGCCGGGGGCGCATTCGCCTCAAGTCGCGCGACCCGCGCGAACACCCGAGCATCCTCTTCAACTACATGAGCCATGAACAGGACTGGCAGGAGTTCCGCGACGGCATTCGCATCACCCGCGAGATCATGGCCCAGCCGGCTCTGGACAAGTACCGTGGCCGCGAAATCAGCCCCGGCGCGCATGTACAGAGCGATGCCGAGCTGGATGAATTCATCCGCAACCACGCCGAGACCGCCTATCACCCGTCCTGCTCATGCAAGATGGGCGAAGACGAGATGGCCGTGGTCGATGGCCAGGGTCGCGTACATGGCCTGCACGGGCTGCGCGTGGTGGATGCGTCAATCATGCCGGAGATCATCACCGGCAATCTCAACGCCACCACCATCATGATGGCCGAGAAGATCGCTGACCGGATTCGTGGACGCCAGCCACTGCCACGCAGTAACGCCAGCTACTTCGTCGCCGGTGATCGACCAGTGCGTGGGCAGCCTCAGCGGGCGATATCGGCAGTCTGAGCGGATGACGAGGGTTTCGCGACCCTCGCGGTACCGGTTCCAGCCCCGCGCCTAGCCACCGTGCGTCCGGGCATCCTCGCTGCCGGAATGACTCTTCTGCAGGAGCGAACGGGCGGCGTTGCACTTCGAGCCGCCCTGCTTCGCTGCCAGCCTTTTCGCGGATAAATCCGCTCCTACCAGTCTGCCCAGCCCCTAAGCAGTGGCAGCCAGATCGCCGCTGCGAATTTATTTACACCGCTACCGTCGAAGGTGAACACCGCCAGCGATAATGACGCACAGGTCAAAGCCGCCAACCACTGCCGGACGCCTCATGCAGACCAGCCTACCGTCACTCGACCCACGCACCGCACGCCTGCTGCCCTGGATCGTCGCTATCGCCTTCTTCATGCAGACACTGGACGGCACCATCCTCAACACCGCACTGCCGGCAATGGCTGGCGATCTCAGCGAAGATCCGCTGCGCATGCAGTCGGTGGTGATCACCTACATGCTCACCGTAGCGCTGCTGATTCCAGCGTCGGGCTGGATCGCAGATCGTTTCGGTACGCGACGCATTTTCTTCGGCGCCATCGCCCTGTTCAGCCTCGGCTCGCTGCTCTGTGCGCTGTCGGAGTCGCTGAGCATGCTGATTGGTGCACGGATCATTCAGGGGCTTGGCGGTGCGCTGATGATGCCGGTCGGCCGCCTGGTGGTCTTACGTGCCTATCCACGTTCGGAACTGGTGCGGATCATGAGCTTCATCACCCTTCCCGGCCTGCTCGGCCCACTGATCGGCCCGAGCCTCGGCGGCTGGCTGGTGCAAGTAGCCAGTTGGCACTGGATCTTCCTGATCAATCTCCCGGTAGGGCTGGTTGGCTGCTGGGCGGTACTACGGCATATGCCGGATCTGCGCGGGCCGGAACGGAGCCGTTTCGATACTGCGGGATTCCTGCTGTTCGGCGCCGCCATGCTACTGATAACCGTGGCGCTGGAGGGGCTTGGCGAGTTGCACCTGCCGACCATGCGCGTGGTGCTGTTATTGCTCGGAGGCATGGCCTGTCTGGCCGCTTACTGGCTGCGCGCGGGGCGTATCGAGCAGCCCTTGTTCGCCCCCTCACTGTTCCACACCCGCAGCTTCGCTGTGGGCATCATCGGCAACCTGTTCGCACGCCTTGGCAGCGGCGCACTGCCTTTTCTCACCCCGCTGCTGCTGCAACTGGCACTGGGCTATTCGCCAGCCCAGGCCGGTATGAGCCTGATCCCCCTGGCGCTGGCAGCCATGGCAGCCAAGCCGCTGGCCAGGCCACTGATCGAGCGCTTCGGCTACCGCAACATCCTGACCAGCAATACCCTGCTGCTCGGCGCCCTGATCGCCAGCCTGGCCTTGATAGATGCGCACACCTCGACCTTACAGCTGATCATCCAGCTGAGCCTGATCGGCGCCTGTAACTCGCTGCAGTTCACGGCGATGAATACCGTGACACTGATCGACCTGGACAACCGCGAGGCCAGCAGCGGTAACAGCCTGTTGTCAGTGGTGGTGCAACTGGCAATGGGGCTTGGTGTCGCCTCTGCAGCAGCGCTGCTCAGTGGCTTCAGCCGTGAGCTGGGCGACAGCGGTCAGGTGCTGCAGGCCTTCCAGGCCACCTACCTGTGTGTGGGTGTGCTGTCGATGCTGGCCGCCGCGATCTTCCTGCAACTGGATGCGAAGGATGGCCGTGGCGGACGCAATATCGAGGTTTCAGCGGACGAATGAGCGGGCCTGCTACACTGCCGCCCTGTTTCGCCATCCCCGAGCATTTGCCGTGACCGCTACCGCCTTCGCCAGCCTGCCCCTGTCTGCCGCCATGCAGGCCAATCTTGCCGCTATCGGCTATGCCGAAATGACGCCGATTCAGGCCGCCAGCCTGCCGCTGATTCTCAAGGGGCGGGACCTGATTGCCCAGGCCAAGACGGGGAGCGGCAAAACTGCAGCCTTCGGTATTGGCCTGTTGCAACCGCTCAACCCACGCTACTTCGGCTGCCAGGCACTGGTGCTGTGCCCGACCCGCGAACTGGCCGACCAGGTGGCCAAGGAAATTCGCCGACTGGCCCGCGCCACTGACAACGTCAAGGTTCTCACGCTCTGCGGCGGCGTACCGTTCGGTCCGCAGATCGGCTCACTGGAACATGGCGCCCATGTCATCGTCGGTACTCCTGGCCGGGTCCAGGAACACCTGCGCAAGGGCACGCTGAAGGTCGACGGTCTCAATACGCTGGTGCTGGACGAGGCCGACCGCATGCTCGACATGGGCTTCGTCGACAGCATCAGCGAGATCATCGAGCAGACGCCGGCGCGCCGGCAGACGCTGCTCTTCTCGGCCACCTACCCGGCCGGCATCGAACAGCTCGCGGCTCGCTTCCTGCGCAGCCCTGAGCGCATCGAGGTTGAAGCGCAGCACGACAACGGGCAGATCGAACAGCGTTTCTATGAGGTCGCCCCCAGCCAGCGCATGGAGGCAGTCAGTACCCTGCTGCGGCATTTTCGCAAGCAACCGACAGTGGCCTTCTGCGCCACGCGCCAGCAATGCGACGAGCTGGCGGCACAGCTGGAGGCCGAGAAAATTTCCGCGGCGGCCTTGCATGGCGACCTGGAGCAGCGCGAGCGTGATCAGGTGCTGGCCCTGTTCGCCAATCGTAGCCTGAGCGTGCTGGTGGCCACTGATGTCGCGGCACGCGGCCTGGATATTGCCGGCCTGGAAATGGTGATCAACGTCGAGCTTTCGCGTGATGCCGAGGTGCATATTCACCGCATCGGCCGCAGTGGTCGTGCCGGCGAGAAAGGCCTGGCCCTGAGCCTGGTGACGCCAGCCGAAGCCGCTCGTGCGCAGGCCATCGAAACCCTGCAAGGCCAGGAGCTGGCCTGGTATCCGCTGCCTGCCGCCAAGGCAACGGGTGAGCCGCTACTGCCACCGATGCACACGCTGTGCATCGGCGCCGGGCGCAAGGAAAAACTGCGCCCCGGCGATATACTTGGCGCACTGACCGGCGACGCGGGTATTTCCGGCGATCAGGTCGGCAAAATCACCCTGTTCGATTACCAGGCGTTTGTCGCGGTACAGCGCGATGCGGCCCGCGAGGCGCTAAAACGTCTCAGCGAAGGCAAGATCAAAGGCCGAACGCTGCGGGTGCGACTATTGTAAGGCTGATAGACAGATCTGACGGCTTGGGCCGGAGTTATCCATGCGCAATATCCTGGTCATCGAAGACAGCTCGCTGGTCCTGAAAATCCTCGAACACCTGTTCCGCCAGGAAACGGATCTGGAGCCGATTTTCTGTGCCTCACTGGCAGAGGCGGAGGTCATGCTGGAAACCTCCGCCTCGCTGTTCTTCGCGGCCATCGTCGACATGCACCTGCCGGATGCCCCCAATGGCGAAAGTGTCGATCTGGTGATGCGCTACAACCTGCCATGCATCGTACTCAGCGGCAGCTACAACGAGCAGCGTCGCGACGAACTGCTGATGAAGGGCGTGGTCGATTATGTGCTCAAGGAAAGCCAGCACTCCTACGAATATGCCTTCCGTCTGCTGCACCGGCTGGATCACAACAGCCACATCAAGATTCTCATCGCCGATGATTCCACGGCGCAGCGCAACTTCATCCGCCATATCCTCGAGCCGCACCACTACCAGATCATCGAGGCCAGCGACGGCAAGGAAACCCTGCGCCAGCTCAATGAACACCCGGACCTCGATCTGCTGGTGCTCGACCACGCCATGCCCGGCGTCAGCGGTTTCGATCTGGTCAAACTGCTGCGGCAAAAGCTGCGCCTCAACGATCTGATCATCATTGGTGTATCGGCCGACCCCAAGGGCTCGTTGAGTGCACAATTCATCAAGCATGGCGCCGACGACTTCCTGCGCAAACCCTTCTGCCCGGAAGAGCTCAACTGCCGGGTAATGTCGACCCTGGAGCGCCGTGATCTGCTGCGTGCACTGAAGAAGGCGGCACAGTTCGATGCCCTGACCGGCCTGAACAATCGCCGGGCCTTTTACGACCAAGGCATTCAGATGCTGCAGCAGGCACAACGGGAACAGCGCGAGGTCAGCGTGGCGATGCTCGACATCGACCACTTCAAGCAGATCAACGACGGCTTCGGCCACGCCAGCGGTGACAGCGCACTGGTGGTGTTCACCCGGGCAATGAGCAATGCCCTGCCGGGGATGCTGCTGGGTCGCCTGGGTGGTGAAGAATTTGCCCTGCTCACCCTGCATGACGCGCATCATGTCGCACAGGCTCTGGATAGACTGCGCCAGCAATGCGCAGGCCTGTACTACACGCCCGGCGCGCCAGCACTCTCATTCAGCGCCGGGCTGTTTCAGGGTAGCCCGGAGGACCTGGAAAGACTACTGCACGAAGCGGATGTGCGCCTGTATCGCGCCAAACAGCAGGGCCGTGCGCGCACCGTTCAGGCTTGATCAGAAACCGTGGCGCCGGAGCGTTGCGGCGTAGCTGCCGTCTTCGTTCATGGCCTCAATCGCTGCATCGAAACGCTGAGCGATGTCGCGATGCCGAGTCAGGCTGCGGCGCACCAGAATGTGCAGGCCGTTCTCGCTCAAGGGTTGGGGCAGAAACTCCAGCTCATGGCGAATGCTGGCCAACGAGCGTCCGAGCACGAAGCGCGCAACCCACTCATCTTCCAGCGCCAGTTGCACGCGCCCTGCATGCAGCATCCGCGCAGCGCTCTCGAAGCTGCCGACACCGACCTTGAGCAGCTGCGGATCGTTATCGAAGGCACTGGAGTAGGCATAACCTCTGATCACTGCGATGCTGTGCGGATAGAGATCGGCCAGGGTTTCGTAGCGGATGTTGCTGCCTTTGCGTTGTATGAAGCGGATACGATTGAGCAGATAAGGCTGGGAAAAATAGCCGTATTCGGCACGATCGTCGCTGTACCAGGCGTTGATCAATACGTCGTAGTCACCACGTTTTAGCCCCAGCACTGCACGCTCCCAGGGCACCTCGACATAGCTGGTGGTATAGCCGGCCCGAGCCAGCGCCTGCTCCACCAGATCACTGGCCAAGCCTTTGCCGGGTAACGCCTGATCATTGAAAGGCGGCCAGGGGTTAGCCACCAGACGCAGGAATTCGGCCGAGGCCAGCACTGGCGACCACAACACAAGCATTAGCCAGGCACGCAGTGCGAACATGGGTGACGACTCATAAGCCATAAACAGCTCTAGTCATAGCAGGCTGAGCCGTAATCGTCACTGCTCCATTGCCGCTGACGCTACTCGGCGTGACTCATGCACCGGGCGGCAGCGCCGCAATAGAGCGGTTTCGGATAAACTGCAACGGCTTTCGCGCACCCGCCGACTCATCTGGGGAAATCTCGTGTTGCAAACCGACGTACTGATCATCGGCGCAGGCGCCGCCGGTCTCATGTGTGCGGCCACCGCCGCCGCCCGTGGCCGCCGCGTGCTGGTGCTCGACCATGCCAACAAGGCGGGCAAGAAGATCCTCATGTCAGGCGGTGGGCGCTGTAATTTCACCAATCTGTATTGCGAACCGGGCAACTTCCTCTCCGGCAACCCGCATTTCTGCAAGTCGGCCCTGGCGCGCTTCACCCAGTGGGACTTCATCGGTCTGGTGGCCAAGCATGGCGTGCCCTACCACGAGAAGAAGCTCGGCCAGCTATTCTGCGACAACAAGTCCAGCGACATCCTCGAACTGCTGCTGGCCGAGTGCCGCGAAGCTGGCGCCGAGATTCGCCTGAACACAGCGGTGCAGAACATCACCAGGGTCGAAGGCGGATTTAACCTAAACAGCGATATCGGCGAGATCGCTTGCCAGTCGCTGGTGATCGCCACCGGAGGGCTGTCGATCCCCACCCTCGGCGCAACAGGGTTCGGCTATCAGGTGGCCAGGCAATTCGGCCACGAACTGCTGCCGACCCGCGCAGGCCTGGTGCCCTTCACCCTGACTGATCCGCAGCTCAAGGCACTGTGCACGGAACTCTCCGGCACCTCGGTGGAAGACTGCCGGGTGAGCTGCAATGGCCAGAGTTTCGTCGAGAACATCCTGTTCACCCACCGTGGCCTGTCCGGCCCGGCGATCCTGCAGATTTCTTCCTACTGGCAGCCGGGCGACACCGTGCACATCGATCTGCTGCCGCATATCGACCTGCCGGAGTGGCTGGCCACGCAGCAACGCGAACGCGGCAACAGCGAGCTGAAGACGCTGCTGGCCGAGCTGTTCACCAAGAAGATGGCGACCCTGCTGGTCGATGCCTGGTTCAGCAACAAGCCGCTGAAGCAATACACCCCTGGCGAGTTGAGGGCCATCGCCGAGCGCCTGGCCGACTGGCAAGTGGTGCCGGCCGGCACCGAGGGCTACCGCACCGCCGAGGTCACC
This sequence comes from uncultured Pseudomonas sp., assembly GCA_964543555.1. Lineage (GTDB taxonomy): Bacteria > Pseudomonadota > Gammaproteobacteria > Pseudomonadales > Pseudomonadaceae > Aquipseudomonas. The sequence goes on along the minus strand of CAZIZA010000033.1, from coordinate 11,935 downwards.
CTGGGCGGGGTGAACACCGACGAGGTGTCGTCCAAGACCCTGGAGTCGCTCAAGGTGCCCGGGCTGTACTTCATCGGCGAAGTGCTGGACGTCACCGGTCACCTGGGCGGCTTCAACTTCCAGTGGGCCTGGGCCTCGGGTTATGCCGCCGCCCAGTACGTCTAGCTAGCTGCCCTGCCCGAACAGCAGCCTGCGCGCCTCAGCGGTCAGCAGCGCCTGCGGATCCTCGTTGACCGTCTCCACCAGGGCGTAGGCACGCTGCACTGCCGGTCGCGCGGCAATACGGTCGAGCCAGGCGGCCATGTTGGGGAAATCCTCAAGTTTCTGCTGCTGCATCTTCCACAGCTTGGCCCAGGGATAGATGGCCATGTCAGCGATCGAATACTCGCCCGCCACATACTCGCGTCCGGCCAGTTGCCGGTCGAGCACGCCGTACAGGCGGGCTGTCTCGCGCACGTAGCGGTCGATGGCATAGGCAATCGGCTCGGGGGCGTAGCGCACGAAATGGTGGTTCTGCCCGGCCATCGGGCCGACGCCGCCCATCTGCCAGTACAACCACTGCAGCACGTTGAAGCGTGCCCGCGTCTCGCGCGGCAGGAACTGGGCGCTCTTGTCAGCCAGGTACTCGAGAATCGCACCGGACTCGAACAGGGCGATGGGCTCGCCGCCATCGGCCGGCGCATGATCGACGATGGCGGGAATGCGGTTGTTCGGAGCGATCCTGAGAAACTCGGGCGCGAACTGCTCACCCTTGCCGATATGCACCGGGACAATGCGGTACTGCAGCCCTGCCTCTTCGAGGAAGATGCTGACCTTGTGGCCGTTCGGTGTGGTCCAGTAGTACAGGTCGATCATTGGCTTGCCTCCATCTCTATCCTGGCCCGCTTGACCGGGCCGTGGCTGGACTCGTAAGCCTGCAGGATGCGCATGAACCAGGCGCCCAGGGCCGAATCGTCGGCCCAGGGCTGCGCCCCAAGACACCAGGCCCAAAGCAGCATGCCCGCCAGCAGATAGTCACAACCGCCTGGCGCCTGGCCTTCGAGGAAGGGCTGCTCACGCAGCCACATTTCCAGCGGTGCCACGCCTTCACGAAACAGCCGTTCCCCGCTCTCGGGATCGGCGAACGCCTCCAGGCTCATGCCCAGAGCCTGCTCACGGCTACTGCGGAAATACTCGCGGTCAGCCGGATCGATCACCTGCCAGACCCGCGGGATCAGTATCTTCAACAGCGGGATGCGAACCATCTGAAAGCTCAGGCGTTCTATCAGGCGGGCGCGCTCGGCCGCCAATCCTTCGCCGAGCAACGGATGTTGCGGGTAGCGCTGATCGAGGTAGGCGAAGATAGCCAGGCTGTCATGCACGGTTTCACCGTCATCGTTCAGCACCGGCACCAGCTTCTGCCCGGAAAAGGCGATCAGCGCCTTGTCGGTGAAACGTATCGGCCGGCTCTGCCAATCCAGGCCCTTGTGCGCCAGAGCCAGACGTACACGCCAGCAGTAGGGCGAGAACACCAGCTCAGGATCGGCGCCGCACAGCTCGAACAATTCCCGCATATCAGCTCCTTTAAAAACCAATCAGTCCAAAATTGGACAGAAAAAGCCTGCACACCACCACTCAGGCGCAATCCAGGCTGGCCATCACCACCGCTACGGTGGCGCGGATCGAGTCCGCCGGTACGGCAGATTTCACCTGGGTACGCAGCCCGCTCATCACGCACTGCAGGTAGCCGGCCCGGGCCGCGAGGTCCTGGCCGTTGCGCAGCTCACCGCAGGCCACGGCGCGCTCGAGTGCCTGCTGGAAAATCTGGCAGATGCCCGCCGAGGCCTGTTGCAGCACCGGCACCAGCGCCGGTTCCGACAAGGAGAACTCATTGGCGACGTTGACCAGCATGCAGCCACGCGGCACGCCATTGGGGCCGTCGTCCTCCAGTACGCTGAGCAGACGCTCGTGGATAAAGGCCAGCGGCGAGGCGCTGGCCTGCAACTGCTCCCGCAGCAAAGCACGGCGCTGCTGGACGTAGCGACTGAACGCGGCGATGAACCAGGCCTGCTTGCTCGGGTAGGTCTGATAAAGGCTGCTCTTGGACAGCCCGGTGGCCGCCTGCAGGTCCTGCAGCGATGCAGCCTCATAACCGCGCTGCCAGAACAGCTGCATGGCATTTTCCAGGGCCTGGTCCGGGCAAAAGCTTTTGGGTCGTCCGCGTGTCGTCATGGAGCAAATTTGGAACCATTCAGTCCATAATGTCAATCGCACGCCTGCCCGATACCCCGCGACCAGCGAGTCGGGTAGTCTGCCCGCAACGCTTCAGACAAGGCTTCGTATGTCCCGTCATCGCCTCCGTCAATCACTGCGCCGCCTCTGGGCGCTGGACAAGTTCAGCACCAGCCTGCGGGTATTCATTGCCCTGGCTGGCGCCCTGGCGCTGTGCTGGTGGCAGGGCTGGACACATGCTTTGATCCCGCTTTTTCTAGGCATCATCGCCAGCGCACTGACCGAGACCGACGACAGTTGGCAGGGCCGCCTCGGCGCCGTGCTGGCCACCCTGGTCAGCTTCAGCGCAGCGGCCTACGCGGTGGAGTTTCTCTTTCCCTACCCATGGTTGTTCGTCATTGCCCTGGCGCTGTCGGCCTTCTGCCTGACCCTGCTTGGCGCCCTCGGCGAACGCTTCGCCACCCTTGGCTCCGGCACGCTGATTCTCGCGGTGTACAGCATGATCGGCGTCGAACAGCGCGGCGGTGTCGCCGGCCTGTGGCTGGAGCCACTGCTGCTGGTAGCGGGCGCCGCCTGGTACGGCCTGCTGTCGGTGATCTGGCATGGGCTGTTCGCCCATCAGCCGGTGCAGCAAAGTCTGGCCAGGTTGTTTCGCGAATTGGGCAAGTACCTCAAGCTCAAAGCCGCGCTGTTCGAGCCATTACGCCAGCTGGATGTCGAGCAGCGTCGCCTGGAGCTGGCCCAGCAGAATGGTCGGGTGGTATCGGCGCTCAATGCGGCCAAGGAAATCATTCTGCACCGGGTCGGCAATGGTCGCCCCGGCCCCAAGGTCAATCGCTACCTGAAGCTGTATTTCCTTGCCCAGGACATCCACGAACGCGCCAGCTCCTCGCACTACCCCTACAACGAGCTGGCCGAAGCTTTTTTTCACAGTGACGTACTGTTTCGCTGCCAGCGCCTGCTGCGCCTGCACGGCGAGGCCTGTCAGCGTCTGGCTGGGGCCATCGAACTGCGTCAGCCCTACGAATACCGGGAGCTGTGCAGTCAGGCGCTGGAAGATCTGCATGCCTCGCTCGACCACCTGCACCTGCAAAGCAACCCCGCCTGGCGTCGGCTGTTGCGCTCGCTGGGCGCATTGGCCGGCAACCTGGCGACGCTCGACCAACTGCTGAGCAATGCCAGCAACCCCGATGCACTGGCCGATGAACAGGACAGCAGCCTGCTCGATCGCGAACCTCATTCATGGCGCGAGGTGGTTGAACGCATCGGCCAACAGCTGACGCCTACCTCGCTGCTGTTTCGCCATGCCTTGCGCCTGTCCATCGCTCTGGCCGCCGGCTACGGTCTGCTGCACCTGATTCACCCGACCCAGGGTTACTGGATTCTGCTCACCACACTGTTCGTCTGCCAGCCGAACTACGGCGCCACACGCCTGAAGCTGGTGCAACGTATCGCCGGCACCCTGCTCGGCCTGGGCATCGGCTGGGCGCTGTTCGACCTGTTCCCAGACCCGCGTATCCAGGCGCTATTCGCCGTAGTTGCCGGTGTTGCCTTCTTCGCCACGCGCAGCACGCGCTATACCCTGGCCACGGCAGCCATCACCCTGCTGGTGCTGTTCTGTTTCAACCAGATCGGTAATGGCTATGGCCTGTTCCTGCCGCGCCTGGTCGATACCCTGCTCGGCGGTCTGATCGCCGGCCTGGCAGTGTTCCTGATCCTGCCGGACTGGCAGGGCCGGCGCCTGGGACGCATGCTCGCCAGCACCCTGAGTTGCAACAGTGCCTACCTGCGGCAGATCATCGCCCAGTACGCACGCGGCAAGCGTGACGACCTCGGCTACCGCCTGGCCCGCCGCAACGCGCACAACGCCGATGCGGCCCTCTCTACCACCCTTGGCAACATGCTGATGGAGCCGGGCCACTTCCGTAAGGATGCCGACCTGGGCTTCCGTTTTCTGGTGCTCTCGCACACCCTGCTCAGCTACCTTTCCGCACTCGGCGCGCACCGTGGCGAGCAGTTGCCGCAGTCGGCCCAGGCACAGCTCCTGGAACAGGCCGAGGCACTGGCGAGTAGTCTCGAGCAGATCGCCAGTGGCCTGCGCGGCGAACAGGCACTGGCCATCCACAGCGACGAAGAGCAGGCACTGGCACAGAGCCTGGAGCAGATTGCCGATGACGTCGACGAGCGTCAGCGCCTTGTGCAGACGCAACTGGCGCTGATTTGCCGTCAACTCGCCCCGCTGCGTACCCTGGCGGCGCACCTGAGCAAGGAATCGGGCCGACGCCATCAATAAGATTGGCGTCATTTAACCGACACTTTGCGTTTTTTCGCGACACGCTAGCGACACATGCCTGCTTTCTGCCAGTATTCCACGCATAGCATTCTCCTGGCCTCAAGCGATGTCTGCAGCCTGCTCAACTGCACGCTTTCCCCTGCCGTGGTTGTTACTGGCCCTGTGCCTGCTGCTGCCCGAGGCACATGCTCAGGTCAGGCTCGCCGAAAACACACCCCCCATAGCCCTGCAGGATGTCGCCGCCTACCTGCACGATCCTCAGGCCGACCTGAACCTCGCCGATGTGCAAGCGGCCACAACAGCCTTTCAACCAGCCCACGCGCGCCATGGTCTGGGTTTTGGCTATGTATCCGGCGTGGTATGGCTGCGTCTGCAGCTGCAATCCGTGGCCAGCACGCCCCTGCACTGGCGTCTGGAGCTGAACTACGCCTCGCTGGACGAGGTACGCCTGTTCGATGCGGGGATAGATCGTGTGCGCGAAGCACGCAGTGGCGATACCGTGCCTTACCGCGAGCGCGCCATCGGCCACCGCAACCCGGTATTCGACATCAGCCTGCAGCCTGGTGAACAGCGCACGCTGTACCTGCGGGCCGATTCACGCGGCAGCATGACCCTGAGCGGTACCCTGATGTCTTCGCGCGACTTCGAGCAGCACAGCCAGAACGGCTATCTGACCCACGCCATCTACTGCGGCGTACTGGTTGCGCTGGGTTTGTACAACCTGCTGCTGTATCTGGCTCTGCGCGAGCGCCCCTTTCTCAACTACGTGCTGTTCATGTGCGCTTTCGCCCTTAGCGTGCTGTCGCTCAATGGCCTTGGCGCACAATATCTCTGGCCTGATGCCGCGCCCTGGAGTAACCGCATGCTGCCAGTCAGCCTCACGGCGGCAGCCCTGCTGGCGGTGATTTTCGCCCGCAGCTTTCTCGATACCCGCCAGTGGCTGCCGCGCTGGGACAAGGGGCTTCTTCTGCTATGCCTGGCGACCGGCGCAGCGTTGCTGGCCAGTGCACTGCTGCCGCTGCAGCGCGCACTGCAACTGATGTCGCTGACGGGCCTGGTTACCACCCTGACCCTGCTGCTCACCAGTTTCGTCTGCGTCGGCTACCGGGTGCCGGGCGCACGCCTGTTCGCCCTGGCCTGGCTGATGCTACTCAGCGGCGCCATGCTGCTGGCGTTGCGTAACTTTGCCCTGATTCCATCGAACTTCTTCACCCTGTACGCCATGCAGATCGGCTCGGGACTTGAGATGATCCTGCTGTCCTTCGCCCTCGCTGCGCGCTTCAACGAACTCAAACGGCAACGCGAGGCAGCCCTGCAACTCAACGAGCAGGTTCTGGCACAGCGCGTCACCGAGCGTACCCAGGCACTTGAGCAGGCCAATCTGCGTCTGCGTGAGCTGGCCCTGCAGGACCCACTGACCGGCCTGGCCAATCGCACAGCCCTGCAGCAGCATCTGGAGCAGGCACTGGCCCGCAGCCTGCGGCGCCACGAACTGCTCGCGGTGATGCTGATCGACCTGGACGGTTTCAAACCGATCAACGACCGGCATGGTCATGGCTACGGTGACCTGGTGCTGGCCGAAATCGCCCAGCGTTTGCGTCAGTACATCCGCGAGGGTGACCTGCCGGCGCGACTGGGCGGCGATGAGTTCGTTGTCGTCTGCGAGAACGTGCAGTCGGCAGAGGATGCTCAGGATCTGGCCAGACGCCTGCTGGAGGGGCTGGACACGCCGATGCATCTGGAAGATCGTAGCGTCCGGGTGGGCGCCAGCATCGGTATTGCCCTGAGCCAGGGTGACGACGATGCCACCAGCCTGATTCGTTCGGCCGACGCAGCCATGTACCGGGCCAAGGCTGAAGGACGTAATCGCGTACGCCTGGCCAGCCCAGACCTTTGAACAGGTGCCTCGGCCTCATGCCCGTCAGCAGCGCAGGCGCTGCGCGCCGCCGCGAATCCGCGCAACACGCATGTGCAAAGGTTGCACCGGGGCAGAATTCCGACACAGGACCGCCCGGCGCTCGTCATCTCTTCATCCACTCGAACCCGATAGCACACCATGGACAAGCACCAGCTGCTGCAAGACGTACTCGCCCACCTGCAGGCCGACCTCGAACAGGCCACTCTCGCTGCTGTCACCGCCCACGAAGCGGCGACACACGAAGAGAACGTCGCAGAAAACAAGTACGACACCCTGGGGCTGGAGGCGGCCTACCTGGCCAGCGGCCAGGCGCGGCGCGTCGAAGAACTGCGCCAGACCCTGATCACCTGGCGCCAGTTACGCCCGCGCCCGTTCGATGAGGCCCAGGGCATCGCGCTGGGTGCGCTGGTTGAGCTGGCCGACGCAGAGGATCAGCGACGCTGGCTGTTCCTCGGCCCGCAGGGCGCCAGCATGAAGCTGGAGCAGGCCGGTGAGTCGATTCAGGTACTCGGCAGCACCGCGCCACTCGGCCGCGCACTGCTGGGTAAAGGGCCGGGCGATGCCATCCGCCTGCCTCTGGCAGATACCACGCAGTCGTTCGAAATACTCAGCGTCGAGTAACGGGGGGAGGACACATTCGAGGACGTCGACTGGGCAACAGTGATCGAGCCGCTCAACGTGCGCCTGCGCGGTTAGCTGGCGCCCGACATCTCGCGCCAGGTCAGGTACATGCGCAGGTCGAACTCGATCTGCGCATAGCCCGGCAGCATGTGCTCACACAGCTTGTAGAAGGCCTTGTTGTGTTCGCTCTCTTTCAGGTGCGCCAACTCATGCACCACGATCATCTGCAGAAAGGTCGGCGCCGCCTCACGAAACAGGGAAGCGACGCGAATTTCCTTCTTCGCCTTGAGCTTGCCGCCCTGCACCCGTGAAATCGCCGTGTGCAGGCCCAATGCGCGATGGGTGAGGTCGAGGCGATTGTCGTACAGCACCTTGTCGATGGCCGGCGCATTCTTCAGGTGCTCCTGCTTGAGCGCCATCACGTAGCCATACAACGCCTTGTCGCTCTGCACCTCATGCCGCCCCGGGTAGCGCTGCGCCAGGTAGCCACCGAGCCGGTCATCGGCGATCAGTTGGCGAACCTGCTGCTGCAAGGCGACCGGATAACCCTGTAGATACTTCAACACTACGATCCCGCGTTCATCTGAATCGTCAGTGTAACGGATGCCGCCCTACTCGCTGGGCACCACACGCAGCAAACGCCCCTGTGGGTTGTCGGTGAGCAGGTAAAGCGCACCATCCGGCCCGCTGCGCACATCACGAATCCGTTCCCCCAGCTCCTCGAAGAGGATTTCCTCACCGGCCAGCATGCCGTCGCGCATACGGATGCGTCGGACGCTGCGTTCAGCCAGCGTCGCCGCGAACAGGTCACCCTGCCAGTCGGGGAACAGCTCACCGCGATACAGGGTCAGGCTCGACGGCGCCACGGAAGGCGTCCAATGCAGCAACGGCGCGGTCAGCCCCGGCAGCTCGTGGTAGGGGCTGACCCGCGCACCGGTGTAATCGATACCGAAGGTCGCCAGCGGCCAGCCATAGTTGTTACCGGCCTCGATCAGGTTGAGCTCATCGCCTCCACGCGGGCCGTGCTCGTGGCTGTACAGGCGATCAAGCTCGGCATCATAGAAAATGCCTTGCACATTGCGATGACCGAGGCTGTAGACCTCCGGGGCTGCCCCGGCCTGCCCCACCAACGGATTGTCCTGCGGTACGCTGCCATCGCGATTCAGGCGTACGATCTTGCCCAAATGGTTGGCCGGATTCTGCGCCTGCTCGCGCCAGTCGAAGCCGTCGCCCAGGGTCACGACCAGCGTCTTGTCGGCGAGAAAGGCGATACGCCCACCATAGTGTGCAGCGCCAGCCTTGAGCGGCTGGGCGGTGAACAGCACTTCGACGTCATGCAGTTCGTTGCCCACCAGGCGGGCGCGGGCCAGGCGGGTGTTGTTGGCTTCAGCCGAACCGTAGGCATAGGTCAGGTACAGCCAGCGATTGTCGCGGTAGTCCGGGTCCAGCGCCACGTCCATCAGGCCTGCCTGGGCGGCGATGAACGCTTCGGGCAAACCGGCCACCGGCTCGGGATCGACACTGCCGTCGGCTTCTACGATACGTAACCGCCCGACGCGCTCGGTGACCAGTTTGCGCCCATCGGGTAGAAACGCCATGGCCCAGGGACTTTCCAGCCCCTCGCTGAAGGTTTCGATGCGGTAGTCCAACGCCAGTAGCGGCGTACTGATGAACAGGGCGCCAAGCAGCAGCGCGCGGGTGCTTCTCAACATGGGCAACGCCTTGTCACAGGGAATCGGAGGAAGTCGGCTGCGCGCGGTAGTGCACGCGCCGCCCGAGCAAGCCAAACAACAGCGCGCCGACACTGCCGCAGGCCATCAGCCCGAGCGTACCGAACGGGCTGCGATCAGCAGCGATCAGCGTCGGCATGGGCGCCACGCTGTTGGCCACGGCCAGTGCTGACCAGATCGCCGCAGCCCCGGCCAGCACAAGGATCAGCCAGCGCAATAGCGGCATACGCCGTGCCAGCCAGACGGCCAGCGGCAAGGCGAAGACATAACCCAAAGCGCTGAGCAGGATGAACGTCGGAGTAAAACCAAGCAGGTCGAGAGCGGTGGTGCCAAGACGCACATCCCATGGCACCGGTGCGCCAATGGCCTGCAGGGCAGCCAGATTGGCCTGGGTCTGGAAGATCGAAGCGAGCAGCGAAGCCAGCAATACGGCAAGAAGAAAGGCGAGCAACAGGCGTGGCTTGCTGGACATGGGTGGCAGTTTCCCGGAACGACAGTGCGCGGATTATGGCGCACCCCGCCTACGCTCAGGCTCCGGGAGTTTTACAGGGTTTTACCTCTGGCGAGCATGCCCTGCCCATATAACGCAACAGCCCCGCACGAGGCGGGGCTGCGGACAACGCATCAGGCTCAGTTGACCTTGGCGTTCAGCTCGCCACTGGCGTAACGCTGGTACATGCCTTCCAGGGAGATCGGCTTGATCTTGGAAGCATTGCCGGCGGTGCCGAAGGCTTCGTAGCGGGCGATGCAGATATCGCGCATGGCGACGATGGTCTTGGCGAAGAACTTGCGCGGGTCGAACTCGCTTGGGTGCTCGGCCATCATGCGGCGGATGGCGCCGGTGGAAGCCAGACGCAGGTCGGTGTCGATGTTGACCTTGCGCACGCCGTGCTTGATGCCTTCGACGATTTCCTCGACCGGCACGCCGTAGGTTTCCTTGATGTCGCCGCCGAATTCGTTGATCACCTTCAGCCACTCCTGCGGCACGGAGGAGGAACCGTGCATGACCAGGTGGGTGTTGGGGATGCGCTTGTGGATTTCCTTGATGCGCTCGATGGAGAGCACGTCGCCGGTTGGCGGCTTGGTGAACTTGTAGGCGCCGTGGCTGGTGCCGATGGCGATGGCCAGGGCATCGACCTGAGTGGCCTTGACGAAGGCCGCGGCTTCTTCCGGGTCGGTCAGCAGTTGGCTGTGATCGAGCACGCCTTCGGCGCCGACGCCGTCTTCTTCACCGGCCATGCCGGTTTCCAGGCTGCCCAGGCAACCCAGCTCGCCTTCCACGGACACGCCGCAGGCGTGAGCGAAGGCCACGGTCTGCTGGGTCACGCGGACGTTGTAGTCGTAGTCGGCCGGGGTCTTGCCGTCTTCCTTGAGCGAACCGTCCATCATCACCGAGGAGAAACCCAGCTGGATGGAGCGCTGGCACACGTCAGGGCTGGTACCGTGATCCTGGTGCATGCACACCGGGATGTGCGGGAATTCTTCAATGGCAGCCAGGATCAGGTGGCGCAGGAATGGCGCACCTGCGTACTTGCGGGCACCCGCGGAGGCCTGGACGATGACCGGCGAATCGGTCTTGTCGGCGGCTTCCATGATGGCGCGCATCTGCTCGAGGTTGTTGACGTTGAAGGCCGGCACGCCGTAGCCGAATTCGGCGGCGTGGTCGAGCATCTGGCGCATGCTGATAAGTGCCATGGTGTTTCTGTCTCCCGGTTTGGAGGTCGTTAATCATGCAAGCCTGCCGCAGGGACAGGCGTTGTTCAAGTCTCGTGAGGCTGGGGCATACCCGCAGCACTCGTCTCGGCGTCGCCGAGGATGTTACGGTGCCTTGCAGCCGCGGCCGATCAGGTCATCGGTCGCGGTCCAGTAGATCAGGCCTTCCTCACCCTTGGTGTGAAAGGACAGACGCCCGTCGCTGTAGAGCGCACCAGAGGCAGCCGGCTCCTGAGTCAGACGATAGACGATGTCGTCACCGCCCAGGCGCACGTCCACCTGTTCGAAGTCATCATCAGCGAAACGCCACTGCAATTCGGCCTGACTATCGCACACCCAGCGATTCCACTGATCCGACACTGGCGGCTTGCTGCTGCAGGCCGCAAGCAGCAAGCCGGTGGCGGCGAGCCCTGCGAGTCTGATAGCGATCATTGTCTCTCCTTCTCAGCAACGCTGTTCCGGTGCCGGGCCAGTGGGCTCACCACTGTTCTGCTCGACACGCTGATCATCCTGAGTGGTCGGGGTTTCGATCTGCGCCGGGCTGAACACCTCGCATGCCGCTTCACGACCACCGCCGGCACAACCGGCCAGCAACATACCAATGACGCCCAGGGCGGCTAACTTATCCATGACATGACTCCTTGTTCGATGATCCGGTCTTCTTACAGACCACCTGTTCACGTCAGGGTTTTATCCGCCATGGCGCAAGGTAACTCCATTCACCCTAGCGGGTGTTTATTGCGCGCGTTGCTCCAGCACTTCCACAGCCGGCAGCACCTTGCCCTCGACGAATTCGAGGAAGGCGCCACCACCGGTGGAAATGTAGGAAATCTTCTCGGCCACGCCGTACTTGTCGATCGCCGCCAGGGTGTCGCCACCACCGGCAATGGAGAACGCCGGGCTCTCGGCGATGGCCAGGGCCAGGGCCTTGGTGCCGTTGCCGAACTGATCGAACTCGAACACGCCGACCGGACCGTTCCACAGAATGGTCTGCGAGGCCTTGAGCATCTCGGCGAACATCGCCGCAGTTTGCGGGCCAATGTCGAGGATCATGTCGTCTTCAGCCACGTCGGCGACGGCCTTGACGGTGGCTTCAGCGTCTTCGGCGAAGGCCTTGGCCACCACCACGTCGACCGGCAGCGGTACGCTGACCTTGGCCGCGATGGCCTTGGCGGTGTCGACAAGATCAGCCTCGTACAGCGATTTGCCCACCGGCAGGCCGGCAGCCGCGAGGAAGGTGTTGGCGATGCCGCCACCGACGATCAGCGAGTCGCAGATCTCGGCCAGGGAGTTGAGCACGTCGAGCTTGGTCGACACCTTGGAGCCGGCGACGATGGCCAGCATCGGGCGGTTCGGCTTGTCCAGCGCCTTGCCCAGGGCATCCAGCTCGGCCGCCAGCAGCGGGCCGGCACAGGCGACCTTGGCGAACTTGGCCACGCCATGGGTCGA